>NZ_AJFC01000343.1:0-2911 GCF_000256505.1 Rhodococcus sp. P14
GCGGCTCGCCGGCCCCGAGTGTCTGATCGACATCAACGACCTGGCCGGCGAGCTCGGCTACATCGCCGTCGAGCCCGACGTCGTGCGGATCGGCGCGCTGGCGCGGCACCGCGAACTCCTCGAAAACGAGGCGCTCGCCGAGATCTTCCCGATCTTCCGCGACGCCGAACGCGTCATCGCCGACCCCGTGGTGCGCAACCGCGGCACGATCGGCGGGTCGCTGTGCCAGGCCGACCCCGCCGAGGACCTGTCCACCGTGTGCCAGGTCCTCGACGCATCGGTCGTGCTGCGCGGTCCGCGCGGCAGCCGGACGCTGACGATGGAGGAGTTCCACCTGGGCCCCTACGAGACGACCGCCGCCGCCAACGAACTGCTCGTCGAGGTCCGGCTGCCGCGACGGGGCCGCGGGTCGAGCGCCTACGCCAAGGTCGAGCGACGAACGGGGGACTGGGCGATCGCCGCCGCCGGCGCGGCGGTGTGGATGAGCGACGGCGCCATCGACGACGCGCGCGTCGGCCTCACCGCGGTCCGGGCGGACGCGCAGGCCCTGGCCGGCATCTCCGACCGGCTGCGCGGCGCGGCGCCGTCCGAGGACCTCTACCGCGAGGCCGGCGAACTCGCCGCCGCCGCGAGCGACCCGGTCGCGGACCAGCGCGGCACCGTCGACTACAAACGCCACCTCGCCGCGGAGCTCACGGTGCGGACCCTGCGCCGCGCCGTCGAGCGGCTCACCACCTCCGAAAGGGGTTGACCCGATGCGTGTTTCGATGACCGTCAACGGAGACGAGGTCAGTGCCGAGGTGGAACCGCGGCTGCTGCTCGTCCACTTCCTGCGCGATCACCTCGGCCTGACCGGCACGCACTGGGGCTGCGACACCAGCAACTGCGGCACCTGCGTCGTCGCGGTCGACGGCGAGCCCGTCAAGTCGTGCACCATGCTCGCCGCCATGGCGAGCGGCCACGACGTGCGCACCGTCGAGGGACTCGAGCGCGACGGCGTGCTCGACCCCGTCCAGGAGGGCTTCATGCGCTGCCACGGGCTGCAGTGCGGCTTCTGCACCCCCGGCATGATGATCACCGCCCGCGCCCTGCTCGACCGCAACCCGGACCCCGACGAGCAGACCATCCGCGAGGCGATCTCCGGGCAGATCTGCCGCTGTACCGGCTACACCACCATCGTGCGGTCCGTCCGCTGGGCCGCCGAACACCCCGCCACCGAGAAGGCGCCGTCATGACCGCCGTCGACCCGACCCCCGAGCTGCTCGACACCGTCGACAACGACGAGAAGCCGTGCGGCCACGGCCGCATGCTGCGCAAGGAGGACCCGCGATTCATCCGCGGCCACGGCCGCTTCGTCGACGACGTGCAACTACCCGGCATGCTGCACCTGGCGATCCTGCGCTCCCCGGTCGCGCACGCGAAGATCCTCGGCATCGACACCAGCGCCGCGCAGGCCCACCCGAAGGTGCGGGCCGTCGTCACCGGCGCCGACCTCGCGGACAAGGGCCTGGCCTGGATGCCGACCCTGTCCAACGACGTCCAGGCCGTCCTCGCCACCGACAAGGTCCGCTTCCAGGGCCAGGAGGTCGCCTTCGTCGTCGCCGAGGACCGGTACTCCGCCCGCGACGCCCTCGAACTCATCGACGTCGAGTACGACATCCTCGATCCGGTCGTCGACGTCCGTCGTGCCCTCGCACCTGAGGCCCCGGTGATCCGCACCGACCTCGAGGGCAAGACCGACAACCACTGCTTCGACTGGGAGACCGGGGACGCCGCCGCCACCGAAGCCGCGTTCGCGAAGGCCGACGTGATCACCCGGCAGGAGATGGTCTATCCCCGGGTGCACCCGGCGCCGATGGAAACCTGCGGTGCCGTGGCCGACTACGACCGGATCACCGGCAAGCTCACGCTGTGGTCGACGAGCCAGGCGCCGCACGCCCACCGCACCCTCTACGCCCTCGTCGCGGGTCTGCCCGAACACAAGATCCGGGTGATCGCCCCGGACATCGGCGGCGGGTTCGGCAACAAGGTGCCCATCTATCCCGGGTACGTCTGCGCGATCGTCGCGTCCCTCGTCACGGGCAAGCCGGTCAAGTGGATGGAGGACCGCAGCGAGAACCTGGTGAGCACCGGCTTCGCCCGCGACTACGTGATGGTCGGTGAGATCGCAGCGACCCGCGAGGGGAAGATCCTCGCGATCCGCACCCAGGTCCTCGCGGACCACGGCGCGTTCAACGGCACCGCCGCCCCGGTGAAGTACCCGGCCGGCTTCTTCGGGGTGTTCACCGGCAGCTACGACATCGAGGCCGCCTACTGCCACATGACCGCCGTCTACACCAACAAGGCGCCCGGCGGCGTGGCCTACGCGTGCTCGTTCCGCATCACCGAGGCCGTCTACCTCGTCGAGCGGCTCGTGGACTGCCTGGCCTACGATCTCGAGCTCGATCCGGTGCAGCTGCGGCTGCAGAACCTGCTGCGGCCCGAACAGTTTCCGTACACCAGCAAGACCGGATGGAAGTACGACTCCGGCGACTACGCGACCACCCTGCGCAAGGCGGCGGAGATGGTCGGGTACGAGGAGTTGCGCCGCGAGCAGGCCGAGCGCCGCGCGCGGGGCGAACTGATGGGCATCGGCGTGGCGTTCTTCACCGAGGCCGTCGGTGCCGGCCCCCGCAAGGACATGGACATCCTCGGTCTCGGCATGGCCGACGGCTGCGAGCTGCGCGTGCACCCCACCGGCAAGGCGGTGGTGCGGCTGTCCGTGCAGACCCAGGGCCAGGGGCACGAGACGACGTTCGCGCAGATCGTCGCCGAGGAACTCGGCATCCCACCCGAGGACATCGACGTCGTGCACGGCGACACCGACAACACCCCGTTCGGTCTCGGCACCTACGGCAGGCGGGCCCCCCCC
>NZ_AJFC01000344.1:0-6625 GCF_000256505.1 Rhodococcus sp. P14
GCGGCCGCCGCCCTCGTCGCGCGCAAGGTCCGCGACAAGGCCCGGATCATCGCCTCCGGCATGCTCGAGGTGTCCGTCGCCGACCTCGACTGGACCAAGGGCTCCTTCCACGTCAAGGGCGATCCGACCGCGTCGGTGACCATCCAGGACATCGCGATGCGGGCGCACGGCGCGGGCGATCTGCCCGAGGGTGTCGAGGGCGGACTCGAGGCCCAGATCTGCTACAACCCCGAGAACCTCACCTACCCGTACGGGGCGTACTTCTGCGTCGTCGACGTCGACCCCGGCACGGGTGAGGTGACGGTCCGCCGATTCCTCGCCGTCGACGACTGCGGCACCCGCATCAACCCGATGATCATCGAGGGCCAGGTCCACGGCGGACTCGTCGACGGCATCGGGATGGCGCTGATGGAGATGATCGAGTTCGACGAGGACGGCAACTGCCTCGGCGGCTCGCTCATGGACTACCTCATCCCCACGGCCATGGAGGTGCCGCACTTCGAGACCGGGTTCACCGTCACCCCGTCGCCGCACCACCCGATCGGCGCCAAGGGCATCGGCGAGTCCGCGACCGTCGGCTCGCCGCCCGCCGTGGTCAACGCCGTCGTCGATGCCCTGCGCCCCTTCGGGGTGCGGCACGCCGACATGCCGCTGACCCCGTCCCGGGTGTGGGAGGCGATGCAGGGCCGGCCCACCCCGCCGATCTGACCCACCGGCCCGAACCAGGGAGAGCCGTATGGACCTGACGATGCGTGCCGCGGAACTGACCCGCCGGCGCCGGGCGTTCGTCCGTGCCACCGTGGTGCGCGCCCAGCGGCCGACGTCCGCGCGGCCCGGCGACTGCGCGCTGGTACTCGACGACGGCACGATCGAAGGCTTCGTCGGTGGCCAGTGCACCGAGACCTCGGTGCGGGACGCCGCGCGACAGGCCCTGACCACGGGGGAGAGCACCCTGCTGCGGGTCCTGCCCGGCACCGCGCAGACCTTCCCCGACACCCCGGGGGCCACCGTCGCGGTCAATCCGTGCCTGTCGGGCGGCGCGACGGAGATCTTCCTCGAGCCGCAGCTACCCGCCCCGATGCTCGTCGTGTCGGGGTCGACGCCGGTGGCCGAGGCCGTCGCGGACTTCGCCGAGCGGCTCGACTTCGTGGTCGACCGCCTCGAGCCGGGCGCCACGCCCGCCGCCGACGCCGCGGCCGTCGTCGTCGCGAGCCTCGGTGGCGAGGAGCCGGGCGTCATCCGGGCCGCCCTCGACGCCGGGATCGGCTACGTCGGGCTCGTCGCCAGCCGGCGGCGCGGCGCCGACGTGCTCGCGCAGGCCGAGGTGCGCCCCGACGAACGAGCGCGCGTGCACACCCCCGCGGGTCTCGACATCGGGGCGCGCACCGCCGCGGAGATCGGGCTGTCGATCGTCGCCGAACTGGTGCAGGCGGTCCGCCGCGAGAATCTCGGGTCGCCCACCGCGCCGATCGCGGCCCCGCGCACCGCGGTGGACCCCGTCTGCGGAATGACCGTCACCGTCACCGCCGACACGCCGCATCTGTCCGACGCCGGCACCGATGTGTGGTTCTGCTGCCCGGGATGCCGCCGCGCCTACCAGAAGGAACACGCCACGTGTTCGTGACGGGACCGGCTCCGGGAGCCGGCCGATGAGCGTGTTCGCCGACGTCGACGACGTCGTCCGCCGGTTCGACGACCGGGACTACCTGCTCGACGAGGGCACCGCCACCGCCCTGTATCTCGCGGTGGAACTCGGCCGGCCGCTGCTGCTCGAGGGCGAACCCGGCGTCGGCAAGACCACCGCCGCCAAGGCCCTCGCCGCCGCCGTGGGCACCGAGCTGATCCGGTTGCAGTGCTACGAGGGTCTCGCCGCGAGCGAGGCCCTCTACGACTGGAACTACCAGCGGCAGCTGCTCGCGATCCGGCTCGCGGAAACCCGCGGCGAGACGCTGCGCGAGGCCGACCTCTACACCGAGGAGTTCCTGCTCGAACGGCCGGTGCTGCGCTGCGTGCGCCACCGCGGGCCCACCGTCCCGGTGCTGCTCATCGACGAGATCGACCGGGCCGACGACGAATTCGAGGCGCTGCTGCTCGAGTTCCTCGGCGAGTACTCGGTCACGATCCCCGAACTCGGCACCCTCGCCGCCGCTCGGCCCCCGATCGTCGTGCTCACCTCCAACCGCAGTCGCGACCTGCACGACGCGCTGCGCCGGCGCTGCCTGTACCACTGGATCGACTATCCGGACCGGCACCGCGCCGTGGCGATCCTGCGCCGCACCGTCCCCGCCGCGAACCTCGCGCTGGTCGAATCGGCCGCCGACTTCGTCGCCTCCGTGCGCCGGCTGGACCTGGACAAGGCGCCGGGCATCGCCGAGACCATCGACTGGGTGTCCGCACTCGTGGCGCTCGGAGTGGCGGATCTGGTCCACCCGGGCGCGGTGGCGACACTGACCGCGCTCGCCAAGACCCCCGACGACCGGACCACCATCCGCGCCGAATACGAGGAGTTCCGCGCGTGAGCAGCGCGCTGCTGCTGCGCGGCGTCGACCTCGCCGCGTTCACCGTGGCGCTCACCGACCGGTTGCGCCGCGCCGGCGTGCCCGTCGCCGCGACCGCCACCGCGACCCTGGTGCGGGCACTGCGCCTGCACCCGCCGCGCACCCGCAGTCGCCTGTACTGGACGGCGCGGATCGCCCTCGTCGACCGGCAGGACGCGCTCGAGGCATTCGACGCCGTCTTCGCCGAGGTCTTCGACCAGCAGGCGCTCGCCGTCGACCCGCACGCCCGGCGCACCGGACCCGACGGGGCGACGGGCGCGGGGGAGACCACCGTGCCGGCGCCGCACGCGCCGCCGGGGGCGCCGCAGTCCGGTGTGCCGTGGCACACCGGCGCCCCGCGTCGATCCGGCGGACCCGGCGAGACGGGCCGGCCCGGGCCATGGGCGCCGAGCCCCGTCGAGATCGTCGCCGACCAACCGTTCGGCGACCTCCGGCCCGAGGACCTGCGCCTGCTGGGGCAGTGGCTCGAGCAGGCCCGGGTGCGCTGGCCGCGGCGCCTCGGCCGCCGCCGCACGCCGCACCACCACGGCCGCCTCGACGTGCGGGCCACCCTCGCCGCCTCCCGGCACACCGGGTTCGAGCTGATCCGTCTGTGCCGGGCGCGGCCGATCCGCCGGCCGCGCCGGATCGTGGTGCTGTGCGACGTGAGCCGGTCCATGCACGGCTACGCCGACACCTACCTGCACCTGATGCGGGCCGCGGTGCGCGCCGGCGACGCCGAGGTGTTCGCGTTCTCCACGAGCCTGACCCGGCTCACCGCGACCCTGGCGCACCGCTCCGCCGAGCACGCCGTCGCCCGGGCCAACGACACGGTCGTCGACCGCTACGGCGGCACCCACATCGCCGGGAGCCTCGAGGCGTTGCTCGCCTCCCACCACGGCAACCTGCTGCGCGGCGCCGTCGTGTTCGTCGCCTCCGACGGGTGGGACAGCGACGATCCGCAGGCGCTCGGCCGGGCCGTCGCGCGGATCCGTCGCCGCGCCCACCGGCTGGTGTGGCTGAACCCGCGGGCCGGCCGGCCCGGCTACCGTCCCGAGACGGGGCCCATGGCGGCAGCGCTGCCGCACTGCGACGCTCTGCACGCGGCCGACACCCTCGACGCCCTGCGCGTGGTGTTCGATCTCGACCCGGTCGCCGGGTGGGTGGCGCACGTCTCCGACGGTGCGTCGTAGCGGCGCTCGCCGAGGTCCTACCCTGGTACCTATGGCATCACCCGAGCTCGCGTCGGCCGCGCCGACCTCCTCGCCGCCGGCCGGGCGGCGCAACACGTCGGCACTGTACGTCCTCCTCGGGCTCGTCGCCGCGGTCGTCGCGCCGATCGTGGTCGGTCTGTCCGCCGCGCAGGCGCTGGTGCTGCTGGGCATCCCGGACCCGGGACCGCTCACCACCTACGGACTGCCCGCGGTGCGCGCGATCGCGGAGGTCGCGGCCGTCGCCGCGGTCGGATCGTTGTTCTTCGCCGCGTTCCTGGTGCCGCCGCAGCGCAGCGGGGTGCTGGACGTGGGCGGCTACCGGGCCGTGCGGACCGCGGGCGCCGCCGCCCTGATCTGGGCGTTGTGCTCGGCGGTGCTGGTGCCGCTGACCCTGTCCGACACCTCCGGGCAGCCGCTGGCCGAGGCGCTGAAGCCGGAGAACCTGTGGGGCGCGATCGGGCAGGTCGACACGGCGCTCGCGTGGGCGTGGACGTCGGCGCTCGCCCTGATCCTGGCGGTGCTGATCCGCGCCGCGGTGCGCTGGTCGTGGGTGCCGTACCTGCTGCTGCTGTCGCTGGTGACCCTGATGCCGCTGGCCCTGACCGGGCACTCGTCGTCGGGCGGGTCGCACGACATGGCCACCAACAGTCTCGTGCTGCACCTGGTCGCGGCGTCGGTGTGGGCGGGCGGGTTGTTCGCCCTGCTCGCCCACGGGTGGCGCCGCGGCGCGCACACCGACCTCGCGGCCCGCCGGTTCTCGTTCGTCGCCGGGCTGGCCTTCGCGGTGATGGCCCTGAGCGGCATCGTCAACGCCGCGGTCCGGCTGCCGGCCGACGAGCTGCTCACCAGCACCTACGGCCGGCTGATCGTGGCCAAGGCGCTGGCACTGATCGCCCTGGGTGTCCTCGGGTGGATGCAGCGGCGCCGTGCGCTGCCCGCGCTCGAGGCGAACCCCGACGATCGGGGCGCGCTCGTCCGGTTCGCGGCCGTCGAGGCCGTCATCCTGGCCGCCACGGTCGGCCTGGCCGTCGGGCTGGGCCGCACCCCGCCGCCCCCGCCCGCGACGGTGCCGTCGCTGCTCGAGGTGGAGCTGGGCTACAACCTGGACGGCCCCCCGACACTCGGCACCCTCTTCTTCGGGGCGTGGCGCTTCGACCTGATCTTCGGCACGATCGCCCTCGTCCTCGCGGTCGCCTACGCGATCGGGCTGTGGACGCTGCGCCGGCGCGGCGACAGCTGGCCCGTCGGCCGGTCGATCGCCTGGTTCTCCGGCTGCTTCGTGCTGCTGGTCGCCACGTCGTCGGGCGTGGGCATGTACTCGCCGGCGATGTTCAGCGTCCACATGGGCGCCCACATGGCGATGTCGATGCTGGCGCCCGTGCTGCTCGCCCTCGGCGGGGCGATGACCCTGGCGCTGCGGGCCTTCAAACCGGCGGGCCGCGACGGCTACCCCGGCCCGCGGGAATGGCTCCTCGCGTTCCTGCACAGCCCGCCGTCGCGGTTCTTCACCCATCCGGTCGTCGCGTCGGTGATGTTCGTCGGCGGCTTCTACGCGTTGTACCTGGGTGGGATCTTCGAGGCCAACGCCGACAGCCATGCCGCGCACGTGCTGATGAACCTGCACTTCCTGATCAGCGGCTACCTGTTCTACTGGGTCGTGATCGGCGTGGACCCGTCGCCGCGGGACGTGACGCCGGTGACGAAGCTGGCGATGGTGTTCGGCTCCCTGCCGTTCCACGCGTTCTTCGGCGTGACCCTGATGAGCATGGGCTCGGTGATGGCCGAGTCCTACTACCGCGGGCTCGGCCTGGCCTGGAACAGCGACCTGTTCGCCGATCAGAAGGTGGGGGGGAGTATTGCCTGGTCAGCCGGGGAGATCCCGCTGGTGCTGGTCATGCTGGCGCTGCTGGTGCAGTGGTCGCGCAGCGACGAGCGCACCGCGCGACGGGTGGACCGCGCCGCCGAGCGCGACGACGACGCCGATCTCGCCGCCCACAACGCGATGTTCGCCGAGCTGGCGCGGCGGGACCACGAGGGCCACTAGGTTCGCCGGCGCCGCGCGGTGTCGGTGCGCCGCCGCCGCGCGGCCTCGGTGCGCAGCCGCACGATCACCGCGGACAGCACCGCCACGGCCGCCGCGCCGCCCGCCGCGACGGCGGCCGGGACTGAGGTGAATCCGGTGTCGCCGCTGCGGGCCACCGCGATCCACACCAGGCCCCACGCCATGGCCGCGGCGACGGCGAGCCGCCCGTGCCCGGCGATGGCCAGGAGCACCGACACCGCGGCGACCGCGACCAGGACGATCACCGCCCAGGCGTCGGCGCCCAGCGAGAACGGGTCGACGTCCGCGGCGCGCAGCGCCGCCGCCGTGTTCGCGACGGTGGCCACCGCGACCCAGCCCAGGTACAGGAACATCGTGCCGTCCACGACGACCGCTTCCACGCGGGACGACGGCGCGGTGCGGGTCAGGCCGAGGAAGATCCGGACCAGCACGGCCAGCAGCGCGACGATGACCGCGACGCTGAGCGCGAGCAGTTCGAGCTGCACGACGAGGATCCACGCGGCGTTGAGCAGCATCGACGCGGCGATCCACCAGCCGAGCGCCCGCTGGCGGGGGTCGGCGTGGTGCGCGGGCAGCGCCTGCCACACCGCGAGCGCCAGCAGACCCGCGTAGATCACCGACCAGATCGCGAATGCCGGACCGCCCGGCGCCACCGCCGTCGCATCGGCGGAGAGCGCCCCGTCGGCCACCTCGGAGATCGGTGTGCCCACCACGGCCCCGGAACCGAGGAAGGACAGAGCGACCGCGGCGATCGCCGACACGGCGACGCCTGCGACGCGGAGCCGATCGGCGGGGGGGGGCCGGGGGGGGGG
>NZ_AJFC01000345.1:0-11052 GCF_000256505.1 Rhodococcus sp. P14
GGGGTCGTCGAGCTCGCCGGGAAAGTCGTCATGCCTCGGAAGATGCCCGGCGTCACCGTGCCCGAAACGTCCTGTCCGGCTGGGCGCCGCTGCTAGGTTTGAGCGCCTGTAGGTTCGAGCGCCTGCACCGACGACGGGAGGACACGATGAGGGGAATCGGGTGGCGGCTGCGGGCGCTCGCGTGCATCGGGGCCGTGGCGGCCGGGCTGGTCGTGCCCGCGACGGCCGGCGCGCAACCCGGGCCCGGCACGGTGGTCGCGGTCGAGTCACTGCCCGGTGAGCTGTCGGTGCCGGGAGCGGCCACGGCCGAGCGACTGGCCTTCCGCACCCAGTGGCGATCGGGTGCGTCGACGACCGCCTCGGGTGTCCTGTACCTGCCTCCGGGTCAGGCGCCCGAGGGTGGCTGGCCGGTCGTGTCGTGGGCCCACGGCACCGTCGGCGTCGGCGACGACTGCGCCCCGTCGCGCAACCCGCGCACCGACCGCGACCGGGCATATCTCGGACACTGGCTGTCCCGGGGCTACGCCGTGGTCGCCTCCGACTATCCCGGCCTGGGCAGCGACGGGCTCCACACCTACCTCGACGGGCCGAGTGCCGCGAACAGCGTCGTCGACGTCGTCCGGGCCGCCCGCGCCGCCGAGCCGTCGCTGTCGAACCGGTGGATCGTGATCGGCCAGTCGCAGGGCGGCCACGCGGCCCTGCACACCGCGCTCCTGGCGACGTCGCGGGCCCCCGAACTCGACTTCCGCGGCATGATCGCCACCGGCGCGCCGTCGAACCTCGAGACGCTGTTCCCGTTCGGCGGTCCCGGCTTTCCGGATCTGGGCCTCGACGGCACCACCGTGTTCCTGTCCTACGTCCTGGCCGGTCTGCGAGTCGCACGGCCCGACGTGGACGTGAACAGCTACCTCACCCCGGTCGGACGGGACGTGGTCGACGACGCGGAGCGGCTCTGCTACGCCGAACTCAGCGACCGCGTCGACGGCATCGGAGTGGGGGAAATCCTCGCCCGCCCGCTCGGCGACGACCGCATGCGCGCGGCCCTCGCCGACTACATGGGAGTGCCCACCCGTGGCTACGACCGGCCGCTGTTCCTCGGCCAGGGATTGCGCGATCAGGTCGTGCCGGCGCCGCTGTCGTTCAAGCTCGTCGCCGACCTGTGGTCCGGGGGTACAAACGTCGACTACCGCACCTACCCCAACGGGCATTCCGAGACCATGTTCGACGCACTGCCGGCCACCACGCCGTTCGCGGCGACCCTGTTCGGCGGGTAGAGCCGCTGTTCGTGCGGGGCCCGGTGATTGTCGAGGCTGCTGCGGGTCGACGCGTCAGCTGACGCGGGCGCAGGGCCGCAAGATGTTCGACCTGCACGAGGCCGGCGCGAAGACTGTGGTCGCCGGCGGATCGGCCCAGTCAGCCGAATCCGGCGACGATGAGGGTGTCGCCTTCTCGACAGGTGGCGAGGGCTTCGCACAGTCCGGGCCGATGTCGTGGCCCCGTCCCGCGGTGCGCGAGTGGTGTGCTGTTGTGTTACAGGGCGTCGGGTCGACGGCCGTCGATCCGTATGACAGGCAGCCACGTCGCGAGGGTCCGGCCCAATGAACCGACAGGACGTTCGCCGAACACGCACAGGGTCTGCTCCCACGGGTGTCCGAACGTGCCCTCGCTGAGGTCGTCGCGCAGAAAGAGGTGGTAGTCGCCGTTGGGGTAGACCGGAACCCGCCACTCGGTGTCCGGGGTGGCGGCATGCACGGCCGTATCGAGCCGATAGCAGGTGTGCTGCCAGTCCAGCACCACGAACATCGGGTCCTCGGGGAAATCGGAGACGAAACAACGTAACGCTTCGGCGTTGATCGCATCGAAGCGGCTCTGCCACGCGCCTGCGATGTCGGCAGGCGCGGTGAGATCGAACGTGATCGACGGTGTCGGTTCTGCCATCGCCGGCCAATCCGACTCGGTAAGACCAGGCCGGAACCTGAACCGGTCGGTGAACTGATCCCAGTACCGGTTCTGGTCGTCGAGTGTGGTCCAGCCCGGGGGCAACGGGCTACCGAAGTCGAGTGTGTGTCTCATCATGGCGCGTCTCCTCGTAACCGGTACCGCCGCGCCCACAGCGATACCTCTGTTGCTGTGCGGGACCATCACAAGGGCGGGGTCACACGTGGCGTCGCCGCCAGGTCCACACGCACAAGGCAATTCCCACGAGTGATATCGCAGGTAGTACCCATCTCCACCGACGCAATGTCATGAACCGCTGGTACTGCTCGTTCGACAGGAACTGCAAACCCGGCTGATTCACGGTGGGCGGATCCCACCAGTAACTGCCCGAGCCGGTCAGCACCTGAGGCCATGCGAAGACACTCACCGCAGCCGCGATGACGATGCAGGTCGCCGGGAATGCCACCCAGAACCACGGAAACCCGGAAGCGCGTTCCACCCGGTCTCGCTGTCGCACCACCACGCCCGCCACCAGCCCCATCAGCGCCAGAACTCCGAACACCAACCATGCCATGCGCTCGGACGATACGGCCCTTCCGCTGGAAGGTCGGGAAACCAACGTACGGAGTGCTGTTCGAAGATCGTCGAACAGCACAGCAGCCTGGGCCCACGGAGCGGTGACATCGAGACCACAACCGGCCGATCCCGAGCTCCGGGTGGCCGGCGGAGCGTAGCGTGCGAAACGTGTGATCCGGCGGCCGTAATTCGGGGACAGTCAGGACGGAAGGGATCGGACCGATGGCGAAGATGAGCCGCACCACCACGATCGAGGCGCCCGTGGCGGAGGTGTTCGAGTTCGCGAAGGACGTCGGGAAGTTGTGGGTCTGCTTTCCCGACTGCGCAGTGAGGGACGTCGACCTCACCCCGGACGGGGTCGGGACGAGTGCCGAGTGGTTCGAGAAGCTGCTGGGCCTGCACCTGAAAGGACGCGTGGAGTACACCGAGGTCGTCCCCGGCGAGCGCATCGTGGCCCGATCCAGCATGGGACCGGTCTGGACCTTCACGTTCGCGCCGCAGGACGGCGCGACGAGCCTGACCTTGGACTGCGAATGGACACTCGACGTTCCGGTCGTCGGGGTGCCCGTCGAGGAGTTGATGTTCAAGTTGAGCGGGGGTGACATCGAACGGATGCTCGCGACCGTGAAGGCACGGGTCGAGGGTGCCCGGACTCCGGCCGCGCCGCCGAGCGCGCGTGCGGCGCAGAGCATCACGATCGATGCCCCCGTCGAGAAGGTGTTCGGGTTCGCGCGCGACATCGGGAAGCTGTGGTCCGCTCACCCGAACATGGCGGTCCGGGAGGTCCACTCGACCCCGGACGGTGTCGGGTCGAGCGCCCAGTGGTTCGGAGGACTCCGGGGCCTGCATTTCGAGGATCACGTCGAGTTCGTCGAGGTCGTCCCCGACGAACGCATCGTCGTCCGGTCGACGCCCCGGGCGGGCATCGAGTTTCTGTGGACGCTCACGCTTGCGCCCGCCGACGGCGGCACCGAGGTGACGCTGGCAGGAACCTCGCATGTCGCCGTCCTCGTCGCCGACGTCCCCCTCGGCGATCATCTCCCGAAATGGACCGAGAGCAGCATGCAGCAGATGCCGGCCCACCTGAAGACCCGGATCGAGCGTGTGGGCTGACCCGAGCCGGTCGCGCCGGGTGCCGGATCGCACCGTCGCAGCGGCCGGCACGCCGTCCCCGACCGCGCGTCGTCGGCCGTGTTGTTCCCGTCCGGGCTGTGCCCGGCCGTCGCGGTCGCCGAACCGGTGCCCGGGGCGGTGATGTCCGTGGAGCCGCTGCCACCCGAGCTGTCCGTGCCGGGCGCTGCGGTCGCGGAGCGGCTCACCTACCGCACCCAGTGGCGCTCCGGTGCCGCCGCCGTCGACACCGGGGTGCTGTTCCTGCCGCCGGGCCCGACACCCGAGGGTGGCCGTCCGGTGGTGTCGTGGGCCCACGGCACCGTCGGTCTCGGCGACGACTGTGCCCCGTCGCGCAACCCACGCGTCGACCGGGAACAGCGGTATCTCGCGCACTGGCTGTCGCAGGGCTACGCCGTGGTGGCCGCCGACTACCCCGGACTCGGCACCGACGGCCTGCACACATATCTCGACGGGCCCACGGCCGCGAACAGCGTGATCGACATCGTGCGGGCGGCGCGCGCAGTGGAGCCGTCCCTGTCGCCCCGCTGGGTCGTCGTCGGTCAGTCGCAGGGCGGGCACGCGGCGCTGCACACCGCGCACCGGGCCACGGCGCGCGCGCCGGAGCTCGACTTCCGCGGCGCGGTCGCCACCGGTGCGCCGTCCAACCTCGAGCTGCTGTTCCCGTTCGGTGTGCCCGGCTTCCCCGACCTCGACCTCGACGGGCTCGTCTCGTTCAGCGCGTACATCATGGCCGGTCTGCGGACGGCCCGTCCCGACGTCGATGTGAACAGCTACCTCACGCCCGTCGGACGCGAACTCGTCGATGCCGCCGAGCGCCTCTGCTACAGCGAGCTCGAGGACCGCGCCGCCGGTGTGGCCGTCGGGCAGCTGTTGTCCCGGCCGCTCGGTGACGACCGGATGCGCGCCACGCTCGCGGACTACCTCGGCGTCCCGGCCCGCGGTTACGACCGGCCCCTGTTCCTGGGCCAGGGCCTGGAGGACCGGATGGTGCCGGCCCCGTTGTCGTTCAAGCTCGTCGCCGACCTGTGGGCCGGCGGCGCCGACGTCGACTACCGCACCTATCCGGCCGACCACTTCGCCACCCTCTTCGAGGCCCTCCCCGACACCACGAGGTTCGTCACCGCCCGATTCGTCCGGTAACGCCGGACGGTCGGGGACCGACGTGCGAGGTGGTGCCTGCCGACGACCGGCACGCGCGTCGGACGAGCGGAGGACTTTCATGGGCCGGACCAGGCGGTGGCGATGGGCGCTGTGTGCGGTCGGTGCGGTGCTGGCGGGCGGGCTCACTCCGCCCGTCGCCGGGGCCGAACCCGCAGCCGCCGACCCCGGCGCGATCGTCTCGGTCGAACCGTTGCCACCCGAACTGTCGGTGTCCGGCGCCGCGGTCGCCCAGCGGCTCACGTACCGCACCGAGTGGCGCTCCGGTGCGCCGGCCGTCGGCACCGGAGTGCTGTTCGTGCCTCCGGGCCCGGCCCCGGAGGGCGGCCGGCCGGTGATCTCCTACGCCCACGGCACCGTCGGCATCGGCGACGACTGCGCACCGTCGCGGAATCCGCGCGCCGACGTCGAGCGCGCGTACCTCGAACACTGGCTAGCCCAGGGGTACGCCGTCGTGGCGGCCGACTACCCGGGACTGGGCACCGACGGCGTCCACACCTACCTCGACGGCCAGAGCGCCGCCAACAGCGTCGTCGACATCGTGCGCGCGGGCCGTGCCGCCGAGCCGTCGCTGTCGCCGCGGTGGGTCGTCGTCGGCCAGTCGCAGGGCGGGCACGCCGCGCTGCACACCGCACACCGGGCCTCGTTGCGGGCGCCGGAACTCGACTTCCGCGGCACGGTCACCACCGGGGCGCCGTCCAACCTCGAGCGGCTGTTCCCCTTCGGCGGGCCCGGATTCCCCGATCCGGGTTTCGAAGGTCTGGTCGCGTTCAGCTCCTACATCTTCGCCGGACTCCGCGCCGCCCATCCCGACCTGGACGTGAACAGCTACCTGACCCCCACCGGGCGGGAGTTCGTCGATGCGGCCGAACGACTCTGCTACAACGAGCTCGACGCGCTCGCCAGCGACGTCCGGGTCGGCGACCTCGCGGCGCGGCCCCTGTCCGAAGGCCCCTTTCCCGCCGTGTTCACCGACTACCTCGGCGTCCCGACCAGCGGGTACGACCGCCCCATGTTCCTCGCCCAGGGCATCCACGACACGATGGTCCCCGCGCCGTTGTCGGCCGGGCTCGCAGCCGACCTGCTGGCGGCGGGTGCCGACATCGACTATCGGGTGTACGTCGCCGGCCACAACACGACCATGACCCGTTCCCTGCCCGACACCACCCCGTTCGTGGCGCGGCTGTTCGCCTCGTAGCCGGGCCGCTTCCGGGTCTTACCGACCGGGCCGGTCGTCCGGGATGTGGTGTCCGCGGGTCGGCCCGATACGCTGGACCTATGGCGGAGTTCATTTACACGATGAAGAAGGTGCGCAAGGCGCACGGTGACAAGGTCATTCTCGACGACGTCACCATGAGCTTCTACCCGGGTGCCAAGATCGGTGTGGTCGGACCGAACGGCGCGGGCAAGTCGTCCATCCTCAAGATCATGGCCGGGCTGGACCAGCCCAGCAACGGGGAGGCCTTCCTCGATCCCGAAGCCTCCGTCGGCATCCTCCTGCAGGAACCGCCGCTCAACGAGGACAAGACCGTCCGCGGCAACGTGGAGGAGGGTCTCGGCGAGATCAAGGTCAAGCTCGACCGGTTCAACGAGATCGCCGAGCTGATGGCGACCGACTACTCCGACGAGCTCATGGAGGAGATGGGCAAGCTCCAGGAGGAACTCGACCACGCCAACGCCTGGGACATCGACTCGCAGCTCGAGCAGGCGATGGACGCCCTGCGCTGCCCGCCGCCGGACGAGCCGGTCACCCACCTGTCGGGCGGTGAGCGCCGCCGCGTCGCCCTGTGCAAGCTGCTGCTGAGCAAGCCCGACCTGCTGCTGCTCGACGAGCCCACCAACCACCTCGACGCCGAGTCGGTGCTGTGGCTCGAGCAGTTCCTCGCGAGCTACCCCGGTGCCGTCCTCGCCGTCACCCACGACCGGTACTTCCTCGACCACGTCGCGCAGTGGATCTGTGAGGTCGACCGCGGCAAGCTGCACCCGTACGAGGGCAACTACTCCACCTACCTGGAGAAGAAGGCCGAGCGCCTCGAGGTGCAGGGCAAGAAGGACCAGAAGCTGCAGAAGCGCCTGCGCGAGGAGCTCGAGTGGGTCCGGTCCGGGGCCAAGGCCCGCCAGACCAAGAACAAGGCCCGTCTCGCCCGCTACGAGGAGATGGCCGCCGAGGCCGAGAAGTTCCGCAAGCTGGACTTCGAGGAGATCCAGATCCCGACGCCGCCGCGCCTGGGCGACGTCGTGGTCGAGGTCGACCACCTCGACAAGGGGTTCGAAGGCCGCGTGCTGATCAAGGACCTGTCCTTCACGCTGCCGCGCAACGGCATCGTCGGCGTGATCGGCCCCAACG
This sequence comes from Rhodococcus sp. P14, assembly GCF_000256505.1. NCBI lineage: Bacteria > Bacillati > Actinomycetota > Actinomycetes > Mycobacteriales > Nocardiaceae > Rhodococcus > Rhodococcus sp. P14. The sequence continues at coordinate 7,154 of NZ_AJFC01000345.1, forward strand.
GCGTCGGCAAGACCACCCTGTTCAAGACCATCGTCGGCCTCGAGAAGCCGGACTCCGGCACCGTGAGGGTCGGCGACACCGTCAAGCTGAGCTACGTCGACCAGTCCCGCGCGAACATCGACCCGAACAAGACGGTCTGGGAGGTCGTGTCCGACGGGCTCGACTACATCGAGGTCGGCCAGAACGAGATGCCCTCACGGGCGTACATCAGCGCCTTCGGCTTCAAGGGACCGGATCAGCAGAAGAAGGCCGAGGTGCTCTCCGGTGGCGAGCGCAACCGCCTCAACCTGGCGCTGACCCTCAAGGAGGGCGGCAATCTGATCCTGCTCGACGAGCCGACCAACGACCTCGACGTCGAAACCCTCAGCTCGCTCGAGAACGCGCTGCAGAAGTTCCCCGGCTGTGCCGTCGTGATCTCCCACGACCGCTGGTTCCTCGACCGCACCTGCACCCACATCCTCGCGTGGGAGGGCAACGTCGAGGAGGGCAAGTGGTTCTGGTTCGAGGGCAACTTCGAGTCGTACGAGGCCAACAAGGTCGAGCGGCTCGGAGCGGAGGCGGCGCGTCCGCACCGCGTCACCCACCGGAAGCTCACCCGTGACTGAGCGGAAGACCTTCACCTGCACGCTGGAGGTGCGCTGGGCCGACTCCGACCGCCTCGGGCACGTCAACAACACGAAGTTCGTGGAGTACATGCAGGAAGCCCGGATCAAGTTCCTGCAGAGCGGCCCGTTCGCGCGCGGCGCCGTGGTGGTGCGGAAGATGGACGTGGAGTTCCTGCGTCCGCTCAAGGACGACTCCGGTCCGATCACCGTCGCCATCTCGGTACTGCATGTGGGCAACAGCTCGTACACCCTGCGGCACGTGATCACCGATGTGCAGGGCCACCCGTGCGGCTCCGGGGACGCGGTGCTCGTCGGGTTCGACCCGCGCACGGAGACCGCCCGGCCGCTGTCCGCCGAGGAGCGGGCGGTTCTCGAGGAGTACGTCGCCGCCCCGGTCGCCTGACCGCCCGGCGCGGGATTCCCCCCTCACACCCGGCGCCGCGGATAGGCTCGCACCAGAGCCTGTCCGCGGCGCTGCCGGTTTCCGGCCGCGAATGAGGGAGTGAGCACCATGGCCGAGTCCGCCCCACCCCACGGGGTTTCGCCGAACCGGCAGCTCGCGGCATCCGCTCTCGAGGACAGCTACCGGCGCTACGCGGACACCGTCGACGCCCCCGAGCGCGCCCTGGCCGCTCACCTGGACCTCGGCCGGCAGCGGCACGAGGCCGAGGTCCTGACCCGTGTCTACCGGCCCGGCGACCGATGGGACATCGGTGCCGCCCTGCAGATCGTCACCGACGACATGCCCCTGCTCGTCGAATCCGTCATCGCGCTGCTGACCCGGCTCGGCGTCGCCATCCGCGAACTTGTCCATCCCGTCGTGTCCGTCCGGCGCGACGAGGACGGCGGCCTGCGCGAGATGGTGGCCGACACGACGCCCCCGTCCGGCTTCGTCACCGAGTCGTGGATACACGTCCAGTTGCATCCGGCCACCGCCGAGGCCGCCCTCGACGCGGTCGGCACCGAGATCGGGGGCGTGCTCGCCGACGTCCGGCAGGTCGGCGCGGACACCGCCGAAATGCTCGTCCGGGAACGCGATCTCGCCACCGAACTCGACGCGCTCGCCGAGAACCCGCCGCCGCGGCGCGCCGCGGAGGATCTGCGGGAGACGGCGGCGCTGCTGCGCTGGTTCGCGCGGGGCAACTACACCGTCCTCGGCTATCGGCGCTACGACGTCGTCGCCGACGCCTCGGGAACGCGCCATGCCCGCGCCGTGCCGGGCAGCGGACTCGGGGTGCTGCGCTCCGACCTGGCCGCCGACGACGTGATCGACATGTCGGCAACGGTCGAGGCCGCCGACCGCCCGCTGCTGGTGCTCACCCAGGCGTCCCTGCCTGCCACGGTGCACCGCTCGGTGTACCCGTACTTCGTGGGAGTCGCCGTTCTCGACTCCGACGGCCGGGTCGTCGGCGAGCACCGGTTCCTCGGTGTGCTCGCCGTGACCGCGCTGCACGAGAACGTGCTCGACATTCCGGTGCTGGCCCGGCGGGTACGAGAGGTGGTGGCCCGCGCCGGCGTGGAACTGTCGTCGTTCACCGGACAGGCCATGCTCGAGGTGCTGCAGGCGCTGCCCCGGGTGGAACTGTTCTCCGCCGACACCGAGACCCTCCACGAGACCGTCACCGCGGTCGTCGCGATGCGCCGGCAACTGCGGCTGTTCGTGCGGGTCGATCCCTACGGCCGCTTCGTCTCGTGCCTGATCTACCTGCCCCGTGACCGCTACAACACCCGCGTGCGGGTCGCGATGCAGCAGATCCTGCTGCGCGAGTACGGCGGAGGTGCCATCCACTACACCGCCCGGGTCACCGAGGGCGATCTGGCGTTGCTGCACGTGACCATCCGGACGCCGCCGGGCCAGGCCCTGCCGCGGATCGACACCTCCGAGGACAATCGGCTGCGCATCCAGGCCCTGCTCGCCGAGGCCAGCCGCAGCTGGGACGATCACCTCGCCGACCTGGCCGCCACCGACCACACCGTCGATCCCGTGCTCGTGCAGCGGTACGCGGAGGTGCTGCCCGACGGCTACAAGGAGGACTTCGACGCAGACCGGGCGCTGGCCGACATCGCCCGTCTCGAGGCGCTGCGGGACGGCAGCATCGACCTGCTGCTGTACCGGCGGCCCGGCGCCGACCCACGGCGTTGGCGTTTCACGCTCTACATCGGCAGTGAGGGCATCACCCTCAGCCAGGTGCTGCCGGTGCTGCAGAGCCTCGGCGTCGAGGTACTCGACGAGCGGCCGTACCAGATCATCCGCGCCGACCGGATGAGCTGCTGGATCTACGATTTCGGACTGGTCCTGCCCGTCGACCTCGAACCCGACCCGAAGGTGACCACCCGCTTCACCGCGGCGTTCGCCGCCGTGTGGCACGGACTGTCGGAACCGGACCGGTTCAACGAACTGGTCCTGCGGGCCGGAATGGGCTGGCGGCAGGCCATGATGCTGCGCGCCTACGCCAAGTACCTGCGGCAGGCCGGCTTCCCCTACAGCCAGTACCACATCGAAGGAGTCCTGCTCGCCGACCCGGCCACCACCGCGCTGCTCGCGGAGCTGTTCGAGGCGATGTTCGACCCGGCCGAGGCGTCCGCCGACCGCGAGCAGGACACCACCGCCGAACTGGCCGGCCGGATCGACGCCGTCGTCGGTCTCGACGCCGACCGGATCCTGCGCGGCCTCTTCGGCCTGATCCGGGCGACGTTGCGTACCAACTACTTCGTGTCGGGCGACGACGGGGCCGTCCCGCCCGCACGCGCCGACGCCGCACCCGCCCGGGCCCTGTCGTTCAAACTCGACCCGACCCGCATCGACGAGTTGCCCCAGCCGCGACCGAAGTTCGAGGTGTTCGTCTACGCCCCCGACGTCGAGGGTGTGCACATGCGTTTCGGGGCGGTCGCCCGCGGTGGCCTGCGCTGGTCGGACCGGCGGGAGGACTTCCGCACCGAGATCCTCGGTCTCGCGAAAGCGCAGGCCGTGAAGAACGCCGTCATCGTCCCCGTCGGCGCCAAGGGAGGCTTCGTGGTCAAGCGTCCGGTCTCGCCGACCGGCGATGCGGCCGCCGACCGGCAGGCCGTGCGCGCGCAGGGCGAGGCCTGCTACCGGCGGTTCATCGCCGGTCTGCTCGACGTCACCGACAACCTCGACCGCGCCCGGGGCGTGGCCGTGCCGCCGCCGCGGGTCGTCCGCCGCGACGGCGACGACACCTACCTCGTGGTCGCCGCCGACAAGGGCACCGCCACCTTCTCCGACCTCGCCAATGAGGTCGCCCGCGAGTACGGGTTCTGGCTCCGCGGCGCCTT
>NZ_AJFC01000346.1:0-3597 GCF_000256505.1 Rhodococcus sp. P14
GCTCGGCGACGCCTTCGCCTCCGGCGGCTCCGCCGGCTACGACCACAAGGCGATGGGCATCACCGCCCGCGGAGCCTGGGAGAGCGTCAAGCGGCACTTCCGTGAACTGGGCGTCGACACCCAGAGCGAGGACTTCACCGTCGCCGGCATCGGCGACATGAGCGGCGACGTGTTCGGCAACGGAATGCTCCTGAGCACGCACATCCGGTTGGTGGCCGCGTTCGACCATCGGCACATCTTCCTCGATCCCGATCCGGAGCCCGCCGCTTCGTACGCCGAGCGGCGCCGCCTGTACGAGCTGCCCCGTTCGTCGTGGGCCGACTACGACACGGACCTGATAAGCACCGGCGGCGGGGTATGGGAGCGCTCCCTCAAGTCCGTCCCCCTCAGCGCCGAGGTGCGGAGCGTGCTCGGACTCGACAACGACGTCACCGAGCTCTCGCCCCCCGAACTGATCCGCGCGATCCTGCGCGCCCCGGTGGACCTGCTGTGGAACGGTGGCATCGGCACGTACGTCAAGGCCGCTCCCGAAACCGACGCCGACGTGGGCGACAAGAGCAACGACGCGGTCCGCGTCAACGGCGGCACCCTCCGCGCCCGGGTGGTGGGGGAGGGCGGCAACCTCGGCGTCACCCAGCGCGGCCGCATCGAGTACGCCCGGGCCGGCGGCAAGATCAACACCGACGCGATCGACAACTCCGCCGGGGTCGACTGCTCCGACCACGAGGTCAACATCAAGATCCTGCTCGACTCGATGGTCACCGCCGGCGCGCTCGCCGCCGCCGACCGCAATCCGCTGCTCGAATCCATGACCGACGAGGTCGGGCGAATCGTCCTCGAGGACAACATTTCCCAGAACAACCTGCTCGGCTACTCCCGCACCGGCGCCCCCACGATGCTCGCGGTGCACCAGCGGCTGATCGCCGATCTCGTCGCCGAGCGCGGGATCGACCGGTCCCTCGAGGCGCTGCCCGGCGACGCCGAGATCGAGCGGCGCCGCCTCGAAGGTGAGGGACTCACCTCGCCGGAGCTGTCCACCCTGCTCGCCCACGTCAAACTCGCCCTCGCCGACGACCTGCTCGACACCGACCTGCCCGACAGCGAGACCTTCGCCGGACGGCTACCCGGCTATTTCCCGAGGCAACTGCGCGAACCCTTCCGCGCCGGCATCCGGTCCCACCCCCTGCGCCGGCAGATCGTCGCGACCATCCTCGCCAACGAGACCGTCGACAACGGCGGGATCAGCTACGTCTACCGGCTCTCCGAGGAGGCCGGCGCATCGAGCACCGACGCCATCCGCGCCTACGCCGCCGTCACCGAGATCTTCGACCTGCCCGGCGTGTGGGCCCGCATCCGCTCCGCCGACACGACCACGGCCGTCGCCGACGACCTGCTGCTCGAATCGCACCGCGTCCTCGACCGGGCGTCGCGGTGGCTGCTGTCGAACCGGCCGCAACCTCTGGCCGTCGGCGCCGAGATCAGCCGGTACCGGGCGATGTTCGCGCGGCTCGCCCCCCGCGTGGGGGAGTGGATGCAGGGTCACCACGTGCAGGACCTGAAGGAGCGCGCCGAGCCGCTGCTCGCGCGCGGCGCCCCCGAGGAGTTGACGTGGGACGTGTTCCGCCTCCTCGACCAGTTCCCGCTGCTGGACGTGATCGACATCGCCGACATCGCCGAACGGGACGAGGCCGAGGTCGCCGAGCTGTACTACGCGATGGACGCGCACATGGGGATCGACTGGCTGCTCTCGGCGGTGACGTCCCTCGAACGCGGCGACCGCTGGCACTCGCTGGCGCGGCTCGCCCTGCGCGACGAGCTGTACGGGTCGCTGCGCACGCTCACCCTCGACGTGCTCGCCACGGCCGAACCCGGCGAGAGCACCCGCGAGATGATCGAGGACTGGGAGCTGACCAACGGCTCGCGGCTCGGCCGCGCGAGGTCGGCGCTCGAGGAGATCTTCCTGTCTGGAAACCTGGACCTCGCGACGCTGTCCGTGGCGGCGCGTCAGGTCAGGAGCATGGTGCGCGCCGGCGCACCCGACAGGAGGTAGACAGTTGAAGCACGCCGGGGCCGACCACCGTGGAGCCGTGGGGACCGCGCAGTGAGCGACGCGACCGAACAGTTCGGCTTCCACACCGCGGTGGAGGTCCGCTGGTCCGACATGGACGCGTTCCAGCACATCAACCACGCGCGCATGGTCACCCTCCTCGAGGAGGCCCGCATCCCGTGGTTGTTCGCCGACGGCCGGCCCACCGTGAACCTGCGGGAAGGCGCCGTGATCGCCGACCTGCACGTGCGGTACCGCGGCCAGTTGCGGCACGAGGACAGCCCCCTGGACGTGCTGATGTGGATCGAGCGGGTGCGGGCGGTCGACTTCACCATCGGCTACGAGGTCCGGCCCGGTGGTGCGCCGGCCGACGCCACGGCCTCCGTCGTCGCCTCGACCCAGATCGCGGCGTTCGACATCGGAACCCAGCGGCTGCGCCGGCTCACCGATCCCGAACGCGAGTACCTGCAACGGTGGCGTCGTGACTGACGCCGTCGGAGCGGCCGGGACGGCACCCGAACGGTGGTTGCAGATCCCGGACCCCGTCGACCGCGCCGACCTCGTCGCGTTCCTCACCCGTGCGGTCCGTCTCGACGAGGCCGCCGTGGTGCGGCTGCGGCAACGGCGCGACGGCCTCCTCTCGGCCTGGGTGAACACCGGATTCGATGCCCTCGCCGTCCGGGTGCTGCGCGGCACGGTCGCCCCGCCGGACACGACCGTCGCCGCGGACGGGCTGCGCGCGATCCTCGTCGCCGCCGGCGACGACGGGGTGGATCCCGGGTGGGCGATGGACTCGGTGTGGCGCGGCGCGCTGCCCCCGGAAACCGGGTACGTCCACCTCGACGACGTTCCCGCCCGCATTCTCGTCGACCTCGCGCAGCGCGGCGTCGCGCTCAGCCGCGAGCAGGGACAGGGACCGCCGTCGTCGCTGCTCGCGCAGGAGGTGCTCGAGGTCGCCGGCGGGGGAGAGCGGGCCGGGGTGCCGATGCGGCTGGTGTTCGCGCTCAACGCGATGGGGTTCGTGCCCACCGGCGGCGCCCGCGCGACGGCGGAGATCGACCTGGACCGGATCGATCCGGCCGAGGTGGTGCGCGTGCGGGCGACGGCGACGTGGCTGCGGCTCGACGCCCGCTACGGATCGGTCTACCTCCGTCGCGGGGGCGGTCTCGGCCTCAGCGTGCGCTGACGCCGCCGGCACCAGGGTGAGTGGCCCGGTCGGCGTGCAGTGTGCCGTCAGATCAGCCACGCCGCGCAGTTGCCGCGCAGCTGTCCGTCCACGAGCGGAGCGCTGGACAGGATCACCGTGCCCGGCGGCATCTCCACCGGGTGCTCGGTGGTGTTGAGGGCGCAGATCAGCCCCCCGGGCCGGCGGAAGGCCAGGCATCCGGGTGGGCTGCCGTACCACTCCACGTCGGGGCCGTCGAACTCCGGCCGTCGCCGTCGCGCCTCGAGCGCCGCCCGGTACAGCGACAGGGTGGACGAGACATCCTCGAGTTGCGCCTCGACGGTCAGCTCGGACCACTCGTCCGGTTGCGGCAGGCACGGCCGTG
>NZ_AJFC01000347.1:0-12077 GCF_000256505.1 Rhodococcus sp. P14
GTGGTGAAGCCGAACGGCGGCCGGGCGCCCTCCCACGGCATCGGCACCCGGCACCCGTCCCGGCCGCGGTCGGTGTGCCCCGACCGCTCCCACACCGGGTCCTGCAGCACCTCCTCGGGCAGGTCGTCGACGTTGGGCAGACCGAGTTCGGCACCGTTGTAGAGGAAGGCCGCGCCGGGCAGTGCCAGCTCGACGAGGATCATCGCCCGCGCGCGGTCGCGCCCGAGCGGCCCGCCGCCGTAGCGGGTCACCTCACGCTCGATGTCGTGATTGGACAGCGTCCACGTCGCGACCCCACCGATGGGTGCGACCGCGGCGAGCGACGTGTCGATCGCCTCCCGGATCCGGGCGGCGTCCCAGCTCGCGAGTGCCAGATGGAAGTTGAATGCCAGGTGCAGTTCGTCGGGGCGCAGGTACTCCGAGAACAGCACATGGTCGTGCACCCAGATCTCGCCGACGGCCACCGCGTCCGGGTACTCGTCGAGCACCGTGCGGATCCGGCGGTGGATGTCGTGGACCTCGGCGTTGTTGAAGCGGGGATCGTCGTCGAAGTGCCGCAGCAGCCGGTTCTGTTCCCAGTGGTCGAAGTCGGGCAGCCCGCCGGGTTTGGCCATGCCGTGCGCGACGTCGATGCGGAAGCCGTCGACGCCGCGGTCGAGCCAGAAGCGCAGGGTCTTCTCCAGGTCCTCGAACACCTCGTCGTTGCGCCAGTTCAGGTCCGGCTGCTCCGGCGCGAACAGGTGCAGGTACCACTGGCCGGGCGCGCCGTCGGGGTCGGTCACGCGGGACCATGCGGGGCCGCCGAACACACTCGGCCAGTTGTTCGGCGGCAGGTCGCCGTTCGGCCCGCGTCCGTCCCGGAAGTGGTAGCGGGCCCGCGCGGGGCTGCCGGGCGCGGCGGCCAGGGCCTCCCGGAACCAGGGATGTTCGGAGCTCGTGTGGTTGGGGACCAGGTCCATCACGACACGGATCCGGCGCGCGTGCGCGGCCTCGATCAGGGCGTCGAGGGCGGCCAGGTCGCCGAACAGGGGGTCGACGTCGCGCGGATCGGACACGTCGTAGCCGTGGTCGGCCATCGGGGAGCGCATCACCGGGTTCAGCCAGATCGCGTCGACTCCCAGCAGCTCCAGGTATCCGAGCTTGTCGCGGATCCCGTCGAGGTCGCCGACGCCGTCTCCGTCGGAGTCGGCGAACGAGCGGGGGTACACCTGGTAGAAGACGGCGTCCGCCCACCAGCGTTGTTCAGGGGTGCCGGGGGGAGTGCTCACAGCCACCCATAGTGCCAAACCGACAGGTGGGCCACGACTCGAATGTCGCCGCCCCGGCCCGTCGTCAGATCGGCGAGTTCATCATCGAGTCCGCCGCCATCTCCATGTACGCGATCAACTGGCTGCGGTGCGCGTCGTCGAGCGTCTGCGAATCGATCGAGGCGATGGCGGTGTGCATGCAGCGCAACCAGGCGTCGCGTTCGAGCGGACCGATCCGGAACGGGTGGTGGCGCATCCGCAGCCGCGGGTGCCCGCGCTCGTCCGAGTAGGTGCGCGGTCCGCCCCAGTACTGCTCGAGGAACATCCGCATGCGACGTTCCGCGGGCCCGAGGTCCTCCTCGGGGTACAGCGGGCGGACGATCTCGTCCTTGGCCACTTCCTCGTAGAACCGCGCCGTGAGCTTGTGGAAGGTCTCGGCGCCGCCGACCGCGTCGTAGAAGGTCTGCTCGTCACTCATGGGTTCTGCTCACCGTTCCTCTCGCTCGTCCATTGTGCCGGTTCGGTGGGGACGCGCCCGAGCCGCATGTCGCCGGTACCGGATGTTCACCTCCGCGACCCGGAAAGTCCGCAGAATCGGGGTGCGACGTGCGTAGATCCGTGGTCAACTTGTGAGCAGTCTTCCGGAGGTCGTATGAAGCACCGACGCAGCGCACATCGACAACTCCCGCCCGCCGACGCCCCCACCGGGGCGCCGGGGGCCAACTCCCTGTGTGTCGTACGCGACGACGCCGTCCCGGATTGGGTCAAACGCCGCGTACTTCTGCTCAATGCCACCTACGAGCCGCTCACCGCGTTGCCCGCCCGTCGTGCGGTCGTGCTCATGGCCGGCGGCAAGGCCGACACCGTGCACGACGACCCGCTCGGCCCGTTGGTGCGCTCCGCGGAGTGGGCCGTGCAGATCCCGTGGGTGATCCGCCTGCGGACCTTCGTGCACGTGCCGTACCACGCGCGGGTGCCGATGACGCGTGCCGCGCTCATGCACCGCGACCGGAATCGGTGCGCCTACTGCGGCGCCAAGGCCGAGACCATCGACCACGTGGTGCCACGCAGCCGCGGTGGGGAACACTCGTGGGAGAACTGTGTGGCGTGCTGCGCGTCGTGCAATCACCGCAAGGCCGACAAGCTGCTCAGCGAACTCGGCTGGACGCTGCGCGCCGCGCTCGTGCCCCCCAAGGGCAGGCACTGGCGGCTGCTGGCGACGCTGCCGGAGCTGCATCCGACCTGGTTGCCGTACCTCGGCGAGGGCGCGGCCTGACCGACGTCGCCGCAAGTCGGGGCAAGCGCGCCGGGATCGGACATGCTGGGCTACCGTTTGCTGTGTGAGCATTCTCGAGACAACCCTCATATTCGTTGCCATCCCGGTGGCGATCATCGTGATATTCGGGGTCTTCTCCGTCTTCACGAAGCCGATTCCGGGCACGCGGCCCGCCGAGTACAAGCTCGGGGAGAAGTGGGACCACGAGCCGATGCTGTGGAGCGCGGTCGACGAGGTCACCACGCACGGCCATCACGGTGGGCATCATGAACTCGTCGCCGGCGCGCCGGTCGACCCGATCGGAGGTAGGGCAAGTGGCAAGTGGTGACGTGATGCACAGCCGGACGGCTGTCGCTCCCGCGGAGCTGCCGTACGGTGCGGCCCTGACGTCGAGCGGCCGTATCTCCCGGACCCGTGTCCTCGACGGCCTGTTCGAGGGCCCGCCGTTCAGCGACCGCGACATGATCGCTCTCGACGATGCGCTCACCGAGGCCACCCGGGCGACGAAGGTGCGCTTCAACGTGTACGTCGCGGACGCCGCAGATCCCGCGATCACGACCGACGCGGTGTTCCCGACCACGCCGGAATCGTCGAACTCGGTGCTCATCGCCGTGTACCCGAACCAGCGCGCCATCGAGATCCGCAGCGGACGCGGCGTCGCCGACCGCGTCGACAACCGGATCGCGCAGCTCGGCGTGACCGCGGCGATCTCGTCGTTCGGCCAGGGCGACCTGATCGACGGCATCGTCAGTGCGATCCGCGTGATGGCGAACGCGATCACCGCGCCGTAGAGCCCCTCGTTGCTGTGGCCGAATGTCACATCGGGTCGATTCCGTCGACCGGATGTGACATTCGGCCACACGCGTAGGGCGGCTAGGACGCGTCGAACGCCCGGGCCTTCAGCGACCGGACGATCCCCGCGCGACCCTCGCTGATCAGCCGGCGCAGGGCCGGCGGGTGATCACCGGCGAGGAACTCGTCGGCCGCCGCCACCGACGACTCGCTGATCGACCACGACGGGTACAGCCCCACGACGACGGTCTGCGCGACCTCGCTGGAGCGGCGCTCCCACACGCCCGGCACGTCGGCGAAGTACCGCGCGACGTACCGTTCGAGCAGCTCACCCTGTCCGGCCGGCGCGAAGCCGCCGATGATCGCGCGGGCGGTGATGTTCGGAATCGAATCGTCGCCCACCACCGTCTCCCACACCTGCTCCTTGACGGCCTCCTGCGGCCGCGCCGCCCGCGCGGTGGCGGCCTGCCGCGCGCCGGCAGCCGTCGGATCTCGCTCGGCCTCGGCATCGATGAACGGCGACTCCACCCCCTCGGCGTCGATCTCGCCGGCCGCGGCCAGCGCCTGCACGATCCGCCACCGCAGATCCGTGTCGACGACCAGTCCGGCCAGCCCGACGTTCGCCGGATCGGCACCGAGCAGCTCGCCGAGCACCTCGGTGTGCCACGGCGCGAGCCGGGCCGTGGTCAACGCGTTGACGAACGCGAGCTGATGATCCGAGCCCGGCTGCGCCTCGCGGGCCAGTTCCAGCAGCCGGTTCGCGTAGTCGTTCCAGCCCCGCTCGGTCGCCCAGCCGGGGTCGGCGTAGCTGCCGAGCGCGGTGTGCGCCTGCATCAGCAACCGCTGCACCACGCCGACCTCCGTCTCGGTCGCGATACCGCGCTGCACCAGCGCCACGAAGTCGCGGGCCTTCATCTCGGCCTGCCGGGTCATCTCCCATGCGGCGGACCATGCCAAGGTGCGTGGCAACGGCTCGGCGATGTCGCCGATCCGGTCCGTCAGCACCTCGAGCGACCGGGGATCGAGACGCACCGAGCAGTAGGTGAGGTCGTCGTCGTTGACGAGCACGAGCCGGCCGCGGTCCACGCCGACGAGTTCCGGCACCTCGGTGCGCTCGGTGGCGTCGAGATCGATCTCGACGCGGTGCGTGCGGAGCAGCTTGCCCGAGCCGTCGTCGTCGTAGACCCCGATCGCGAGCCGGTGCACCCGATGTTCCCCGGCGCCCGGATCGGCACCCTCCTGGATCACCGCGAAACGGGTGAACCGCCCGTCGTCGTCGACGTCGAAGTCGGGACGCAGGATGTTCAGGCCGGTGGTCTTGAGCCACTGCGCGCCCCATCCCGACAGGTCCCGGCCGGACGACTTCTCCAGCGCCGCGAGCAGGTCGTCGAACGTGGCATTGGCGAAGGCGTGCTCGCGGAAGTACTCCCGCAGGCCCGCCAGGAACGGTTCCTCCCCGACGTAGGCGACGAGCTGCTTGAGCACGGACGCGCCCTTGGCGTAGGTGATGCCGTCGAAGTTGACCTCCACCGCCGCGAGGTCGGGGATGTCCGCGGCGATCGGATGGGTCGAGGGCAGCTGGTCCTGGCGGTAGGCCCACGACTTCTCGACGTTCGCGAACGTGGTCCATGCGTTCGTGTACTCGGTGGCCCGCGACTGGCACAGCACCGACGCGAAGGTCGCGAACGACTCGTTGAGCCACAGGTCGTCCCACCAGCGCATGGTCACCAGGTCGCCGAACCACATGTGCGCCATCTCGTGGAGTACGGTCTCGGCGCGGCGTTCGTACGAGTAGCGGGTGACCTTGGAGCGGAAGACGTAGTCCTCGAGGAACGTCACCGCGCCGGCGTTCTCCATCGCGCCGGCATTGAACTCGGGGACGAACAGCTGGTCGTACTTGCCGAACGCGTAGGGCAGGCCGAAGTTCTCGTGGTAGAACGCGAAGCCCTGCTTGGTTTCGGTGAACAGCCGGTCGGCGTCCATGAACTCCGCCAGCGAGGCGCGGCAGTAGATGCCGAGGGGGATGGTGCCGTGTTCGTCGGTGTAGACGTCGGTCCACTGCGCGTACGGCCCGGCGATCAGCGCGACGAGGTAGGTGCTCATCCGCGGGGTGGTACGGAAGACGTGCCGGCCCGGCTCCGCGGCGACGTTGTGCACGGTCTCGGAGTTGGAGATCACCGACCAGTCCGCCGGCGCGGTCACCGCGATGTCGAACGTGGCTTTCAGGTCCGGCTGGTCGAAGCACGCGAACATCCGCTTCGCGTCGGCGGTCTCGAACTGCGAGTACAGGTAGACCGCGTCGTCGGTGGGGTCGACGAATCGGTGCAGGCCCTCGCCGGTGTTCGTGTAGAGGCAGTCCGCCTCGACGGTGAGTTCGTTGCGCGCGGCCAGTCCGCTCAGCGCGATCCCGTTCTCCTCGGTGTATCCGGAGACGTCGACGGACTTGCCGTTGAGGGTGGCCGAGTGCACGGACTGCGCGATCAGGTCGACGAAGGTCGACGCACCGTCCGTGGCGTCGAATGTGATGGTGGTGGTCGAACGGAACGTGGTCGTTCCCGCAGCGCCCGCGCCGTCGGTCAGATCCAGCTCGATGCGGTAGTTGTCGACGGTCAGGACCGCGGACCGCTCGGCCGCCTGCTCGCGGGTCAGATTCGGTGGTGCCACGGAAGACTCCTTCTCAAGACGGGATGCGACTCGGGTGCCATCCCATCATGTGAGGGACCGGTTCACCCGGCGACCTCCGCGAGGGGCACCTGCGGATCGGAGAGTCGGTGCGGGTCGACGGATTCGCCGGAGGAGATCAGCGCGCGGATGTCGTCGCCCGCGTCCCAGATGTTGACGTTCATCCCGGCGCGGACCCGGCCGGCCGCGTCGAGCCAGAACGCGAGGAACTGCCGGGAGCCGACGTCGCCGCGGGTGATCACCCGCGTCTCGGCGGGTGCGTGCCCGACGTACTCCATGCCCAGGTCGTACTGGTCGGTGAAGAAGTAGGGCAGGCGGTCGTAGGAGGCGGGCCGGCCCAGCATGGTGGCGGCCGCCACGTCGGGCTGGTTGAGCGCGTTGGCCCAGTGTTCGACCCGGATCCGGGTCCGCAGCAGCGGATGCTCGGCGGCGGCGATGTCGCCGACCGCGACGATGTCGGGATCGCTCGTCGCGAGAGACGCATCGACTGCCACGCCGTCGCTCGCCACGGTCAGTCCCGCGTCGCGGGCGAGTTCGACGTTGGGCTGCGCCCCCACGGCGACGAGGACCGCGTCGGCCCGGATCTCGGTGCCGTCGCCGAGGCGCAGGCCGGTGGCACGGCCTTCGACGGTGAGGATCTCCGACACCGTCGTCGACAGACGCAGGTCCACACCGTGGCTCCGGTGCAGGTCCGCGAACACGGCGCCCATCTGCTCGCCGAGTGCGCCGGACAGCGGCTGGGCGGCGGCTTCGACGACGGTCACGTCGGCGCCGTGTCCGCGCGCCCCGGCAGCGATCTCGAGACCGATCCAGCCGGCGCCGACGATCGCCAGGTGCGGCGCCGGACCCTCGTCGCGGCGGACGGCCGCGAGCAGCGCGTCGGACTGCTCGACGGTGCGCAGCATGTGCACGCCCGCGGCGTCGATGCCTGGCAGCAGGATCCGTCGCGGGCGCGAACCCGTCGCGAGGGCGAGCTTGTCGTAGCGCACGGTGGAACCGTCGGGCAGGGTGACGGTGTGGGCTCCCGGGTCGAGGGCGGTGACGGTGACGCCGAGTTCGACCTCGACCCGGTGGTCGCGGTACCAGTCACCGTGCTGCACGGTGAACTCCGCAAGCTGCTTCTTGCCGGCGAAGTAGTCCTTCGACAGCGGTGGTCGCTCGTAGGGGAGGTGTTCCTCCTCGCCCAGGAGGAGGATCCGGCCGGGGAAGTCGCGGGCGCGCAACTGCTCGGCCGTCTTGGCGCCGGCGAGCCCACCGCCGACGATGACGAAGAGCTTCTCGTTGGACATCGCGCATCCCCGTTCCGTGCGGCACCGGTCCTTCGACGGTACGTCGGTGGAGGCGCGGGAACCGGCGGTTCGGGAAGAATCCGACGACGACCGGCGTTGAATCGGACCGTAGTCCGAATTTCTGCAGCGAGGAGACCCCGTGAGCGACCCGATCTCGAAGGACACCGCCGACTTCTGGTTCGACCCGTTGTGCCCCTGGTGCTGGATCACCTCGCGCTGGATCCTGGAGGTGGCGCAGGTCCGCGACATCGAGGCGAAGTTCCACGTGATGAGCCTTGCCGTGCTCAACGAGGGCAACGACGACCTGCCTGAGAACTACCGGGAGCTGATGACCAGGGCATGGGGCCCGGTGCGCGTGGCGATCGCCGCGGCGCAGAAGTACGGCGACGAGGTCCTCGAACCGCTGTACACGGCGATGGGCACGCAGATCCACGACGAGGACAACAAGGACTTCCCGGCGGTGATCGCCAAGTCCCTCGCCGACCTGGGCCTGGATCCGGACCTCGCGCGAGCGGCCGAGACCGACGCCTACGACGAGGCGCTGCGCACCAGCCACGCCGCCGGCATGGACGCGGTCGGTCCGGATGTCGGCACGCCGACCATCCACGTCAACGGCGTGGCATTCTTCGGTCCGGTTCTCTCGCGGATCCCGCGCGGCGAGGAGGCAGGGCGGATGTGGGACGGGGTGGTGGCCATGGCGTCGTACCCGCACTTCTTCGAACTCAAGCGCACGCGCACCGAGGACCCGAGCTTCGAGTAGGCGCCTTCGGCGCCGGTGTGTCCTTTGGGCGGCTGTAGCCGCCCAAAGGACACACCGGCGGCGCAGCCGCCTATTCTCGACGCCATGCGCGTTTACCTGGGTGCCGACCACGCCGGCTTCGAACGTAAGAACCAGATCATCGAACACCTCACCGCCAACGGCCACGAGGCCGTCGACTGTGGCGCGTACGAGTACGACGCCCTCGACGACTACCCGGCGTTCTGCATCGAGGCCGCGCGCCGCGTCGTCGCCGACGAAGGCAGCCTCGGCATCGTTCTCGGCGGCAGCGGCAACGGCGAGCAGATCGCGGCGAACAAGGTGCCGGGTGCCCGCTGTGCCCTCGCGTGGAGCGTGGAGACCGCCAAGCTGGCCCGCGAGCACAACAACGCGCAGCTCATCGGCATCGGTGGGCGCATGCACAGCCTCGAGGACGCCTTGGCCATCGTCGACGCGTTCGTCGCCACCCCGTGGTCGGGGGAGGAACGGCACCAGCGGCGCATCGACATCCTGAGCGAGTACGAGAAGACCGGGCAGGCCCCGGAAGTTCCCGGCGCGCCGTCCTGACGAACGGAGCCTGATCGACCGTGCCGGAGGGACCATCCCTGCACCGGCTCGCCCGGTTGCACCAGCGGCGTTTCTCGGGTGCGCCCCTGCGGGTGTCGAGCCCGCAGGGGCGCTTCGCCGGCGATGCGGCGCTCGTCGACGGCCGGGTGCTGCTCCGGGCCGAGGCTCTCGGCAAGCATCTGTGGCACCACTACGACAACGGCCTGACGGTGCACGTGCACCTGGGTCTGTACGGCTCGTTCACGGAGGCGCCGGTTCCGATGCCGGACCCGGTCGGGCAGGTACGGATGCGCATGGTCGGCGCCGAGTACGGCACCGACCTGCGCGGTCCGACCGCGTGCGAGGTCCTCACCCCGGACGAGGTGGCGGCGATCGCCGCGCGGATCGGCCCCGACCCGTTGCGGAAGGACGCCGACCCCGAGCGGGCGTGGGCGCGAATCTGCAAGTCCCGCAGTGCCATCGGCTCGCTTCTCATGGACCAGTCGGTGATCTCGGGGGTGGGCAACATCTACCGGGCCGAAGTCCTGTTCCGGCACGGCATCCATCCGCAGCGCCCCGGACGTGATCTCACCCGAGCCGAGTTCGACGGCATCTGGGACGATCTCGTCGTGCTGATGCGGACGGGAGTGCGACGCGGCGCGATCCACGTCGTGCGACGCGAACACGACCGCGGGGCACCGGCCTACGCGAAGGGCCGTCCCCGGACCTACGTCTACCGGCGTGCCGGTGAGCCCTGCCGGTTGTGCACCACACCCGTCCTGCACTCGATCATGCAGGGCCGCAACCTGTTCTGGTGCCCCGCCTGCCAGACGGGCTAGAAGTCGAAACCGCCGAAGTCGCCGCCGGCCCCGAAGTCGCCGCCACCGTAGTCACCGCCGCCGTAGTCACCGCCGCCGTAGTCACCACCGGCGTCGCCGTAGTCCCCGCCGTCCTGGCCGGCCTCGAGGCCCTGGTCGTATCCGGAGTCGAAGCCCTGCTCGAACGCCTGTGCGTCGTAGGGCACCCCGGCCATGCCGGAGAACATCGCCGAGAACAGCAGCATCGATCCGACGCCCCACGCCCCCGCGACGAGGGCGGGCTTCCACCAGGGCTCGGAGTACCAGCCGGCCGGTACCGGCCGGCCCGCGACGCGACCGCCCGGGAAGTAGTTCGGGGTGCGCGACGACGGGGCCGGTGAGGCCGCCACCTTGCGTCCCTCGAAATCGATCTCTCGGTTCTCGGTCACCCGGCCGGCCGTCTGCTGGCCGTCCAGCGTGGGGATCTCGGGACCGGGATCCATGCCCATCGCGAGACGAGCGGCGCGGATGTAGTACAGCCCCTCGAGAGCGGTCTGCTTGGCCAGCCGCGCCTGCACCGGCGTCCGGGCCTGCTCGATCTGTGATCCGGCGGCGGTGTAGCGCTCGGACGCATCGGCGAGCGCCTGCTTGGATGCGGCGTCCGTGCCGGAGAGGTTGTAGATCTGCCCGCCGAGCCGTTCGATGGCCTGGCGGGCATCGGCCTTCGCGTCGTCGAGTTCGTGGGCTCCGCGCCCCGACTTGTTCCGTTGCGCCGCGGACACCAGGAACACGACGGCGACGAGGACGGCGACGATCAGTAGGAGTTCCACGGCGGTCCCTTCCGGCGGACTGGACGGTCGACGTCCAGCCTACCGGCGGCTCAGGCGTCGAGGACGGCGTGGAATCCGCCGCGCATGCAGTCGTCGAACACCTCGAGGTCGGGAACCGCGCCCGTGTCGAGAGTGAATCCGACGCAGCACGTGTGCAGATACGACATCAGGGTGACGTTGAACGCCGAGCCGAGGGTGGGACCGAACGCGTAGTACCGTTCGACCTTCGCGCCGGCCATGTAGAGCGGCACCGGCGACCCCGGCACGTTCGAGGCGAGGAAGTCGACGTGCTTGAGCATCTCGCCGACGACAGCCGGGGGGAGCAGATTGAGAGGGGTGGCGAGGGCCTGCGCCATCGGCACCGCAGGCTCGTGCCGCCAGCCCTCGACGATCTTGTTCACCTCCTGCATGAGCGTGAGGGGATCGTCGGAACGCACGGGCAGCGGGAAACGCGCGAGGTTGATCCGGTTGCCGCCGAGGGTGTCCTGCTCGGTGCGGATGCTCAGCGGCATCGTGACCCGTAGCTCGTCGACGTCGGTCCCGTGGCGGCGGTGGTAGTCGGCGAGGCCGACGAGGACTGCGGTGAGGAAGGCGCTGTTGAGGGTGGCGCCGCCGCGGTGAGCGGCATCGCGCAGCCGGTCGAGCGGCACGTCGATCACGTGGAGCCGGCGGCTGAGGCTGCGTTGCGTCATGACCGGGGATTCCAGTCGCAGGATCGGGCGCAGGTAACGGGCGACGGACACCGCGACCCCCGCGGCACTACGGGCGGAACCGATCGGGTTCGTCACGACGGCCCGGGTGGTCGGCCAGATCGAGGCCAGCCCGCGTCCCGCCAGTCCGCGGAGCTGCGACCAGTCCCAGCCGATCGCCTCGGCGGCCAGGTCCAGGCTGTCCGGGGACTCCGGGGCGGGCGGTTCCGGGGCGGGTTCGCGGGGCGTGCCGTCGCGGTCGAAGTCGACCAGCCGCGCAGTGATCTGCATACCGCCGATTCCGTCGGTGAGCGCGTGGTGCACCTTGATCAGCAGCGCGGCCTGACCGCCGGCGAGTCCGTCGACCACCGTCATCTCCCACAGCGGCCGGTCCTTGTCGAACGCGGCCATGGCCGTGGTCCGAGCGAACTCCAGGACGTCGTCGAAGTTTGCCGGCCCGGGCAGCGAGACCCGGCGCATGTGCCAGGACAGGTCGAAGTTCGCATCCGCGACCCATCGTGGCGGCGCGAGCCCGAAGGGCACCTCGACCACGCGATGGCGGAAGCTGGGCACCTCGCGGGTGCCGCGGTCCATCATCTCGCACAGACGGTCCCAGTCGGGTGAGGCGTCGAGCAGGACGACGGCCACGATCGTCGAGCGCAGCGCGGGGTCGCGCTCCATGCTCCAGGTGAGGTAGTCCGTCTGCTGCATGTGACGGTCGGCTGCGTTGCTCATCTCGGTAACTTCTCACACGGGCCGCCGGGACGATCGGGTTTCGCTCCGTCCGCACCGTCGGACCGGGGACGGCACCACGGCCCGGCGCGGAATCCGGAGCGGATACTCCGAACTCTAGGCGCCGGGCCGTGGTATCGATAGTGACTTTCGTCCGGGTTGTGCGGCCGTCAGGCGGCCGAGGTGGCGGCTTCCGTCCGTCGTCCGAGTCGCTGCAGGGGGCAGTGGGTACTGCGGCTGCAGGCGAAGGTGGTGCCGGCGGCGACGAGGGTGAGTACCGCTGCGGCGATGCCGACCAGAGGATGAATCTCCTGGGCGAGGATGACCGAGGACATGATCAGGACGAACCAGCCGAAGCCCTTGCGCAGCGAGTCCGGGTCGACCATAGAGGTCAGGCGTCCGCCGATGAGGCTGCCGACGACGGCGGCGGGGGGGGCCCA
>NZ_AJFC01000348.1:0-1499 GCF_000256505.1 Rhodococcus sp. P14
ATCGCCGCCAGGCGCCAGTCGATCTGCACGGTGGACAGGTAGCCGCCGAGGCCGGCGAAGGACTTCATGGCGATCACGATCAGCGAGGTGCCGACGGCGACGGGCATGGGCAGTCCGCCGAGCAGGGCGAGGGCCGGCACGACGAGGAACCCGCCGCCGGCGCCGACGAGGCCGGTGACCAGGCCGACGACCACGCCGTCGAGGAGGATCTTGCCGACCGGCATCGAGTGGGTGCCGTCCGAAGCCGCGGTCTTGTTCTTGCGGCCGCGGAGCATCGCGATGGCGGTGGCGATCATCATCGCGGCGAAGGCGAGCAGCAGGATGCTGCCGGGAACGAAGCGCGAGAGCAGGCCGCCGGCGTAGGCGCCGACCATGCCGGCCAGGCCGAACAGGATGCCGGTGCGCCACTGGACGCGGCCTGCCCGCGCGTGGGAGATCGCGCCGACCGCGCTGGTGACGCCGACGACGAGCAGCGAGGTGGCGATGGCCTCCTTGGCGTCCATACCGGCGACGTACGCCAACAGCGGGACGGTGAGGATCGATCCACCGCCGCCGAGCAGTCCGAGGGTGACGCCGACGAGGACCGCCAGCGCAACGGTCAGCGCGATCATGATCAGTTCCTTTCGGCCGGAGCGGTCTTCGAATCGACCAGCTGGGCGACGATGGTCTGCGGATCACACGAGGCGCCGCGGTTGTAGGGCAGCTTGGAGAGCAGCATCCCCATCGCGCAGGTGTTGGACAGCGCGGCGAAGGTGAGGCCGCCGCCGACACCGGCGGCGAGCCACTTGAGCTTGGGGACCGCGATGCTGCCCAGGACGGAGGTCAGCACGAGGGAGCCGGCGACGAGGCGGACCTGCCGTTCGAGGTCCCAGCGCTCGACGCCGCGATTGACGGAGAAGCCGTTGGCTTCCCAGCCCGTCATGCCGCCCTCGAGGATGTGCACGTTGAACAGCCCGGCCGTGCGGAGGGTCTCTTCGGCCTGGGTGGCGCGCTGGCCCGACCGGCACACGAGGACGACGTTCTCGTCGAGGTGGGCGAGGAACTCGTCCCGGTGCTCGCGCAGCAGGTCCAGGGGGACGTTGTAGGCGCCGGGGATGTGCACGGACTCGAACTCGCCGGGTGTGCGGACGTCCACGACGCGGACGTTCTTGCCGGAGTCGAGGAGCTCGCGCAGGGCGGCGGGATCGAGGGTTGCGGGGCTCGGCTCGGTCATGGGGGCCTTTCGGGTCGGTGGCGCGAACGCGCGAGGGGCGATCGCCGTGGGCAATAAACCCCGGGGGGTATGTCGGCGACAATGATAAGCATACGGGAGGGGGTATATGCAAGGCGGACACAGGCCGTGGGTCGCCTTCGTGACGCACTCCACCCGCATACCCCAGGGGGTACTTGACATACCCAGGGGGGTATATGTCAGGATGGGGTCAACGCAGAACGCGACCGGTCTTCGCGGCCGAGGAGAGGGAGAACCGAATGATTCTCGAGCAGTACTACATCGAGTG
>NZ_AJFC01000349.1:0-2458 GCF_000256505.1 Rhodococcus sp. P14
CCCATCGGCGGTGACGGTCGTCGCGGTGAGATCGACGGGCACCTGCTCGACCGGGCGGATCCGCTGGACGGGTCCGTCGGCGGTGGCCGGGAACTCGGTGCGCAGGGCCTCGTGGCGGGCGAGCACATCGGTGACGGCGGCGGTGAGGGCGTCGCGGTCGAGTCGGCCGTGCAGCCGGATCGCCATCGGGATGTTGTAGGCCGGGGAGGTGGTGTCGAGCTGGTTGACGAACCACATCCGCTGCTGCGCTGCGGAGACCGGGAGCACGTCCGGGCGGGGCCCGGCCACCAGCGGCGCCCGGGTGCCCGCGCCGGCGCCGGCGGTCAGGGCGGCCAGGGTCCGCACCGTGGGGGCCTCGAACAATGCCCGCACGCCCAGGTCGGTGCCGAGGGCGGCGTTGACGCGGGCGACCACCCGGGTGGCGATCAGCGAGTTCCCGCCGAGATCGAAGAAGCTGTCGTCGACACCGACGCGGTCGACGCCGAGGAGTTCGGCGAACACCTGCGCCACCGTCCGTTCGGCGTCGGAGGACGGCGCGACGTAGGTGCTGCCGTCGGGCGCGAGCACGGGCACCGGCAGCGCACGCCGGTCGAGCTTGCCGACGGGAGTGAGGGGGATCTCGTCGAGGACGACGATCGCCGTGGGCACCATGTGCGCCGGCAGGCTCCGCGACAGGTGCGCGAGGAGGGCGCCGGGTTCGGCGGTGTGCCCGGCCGGCGGCAGCACGTAGGACACCAGGACGGTGTCGCCGGACGGGGCGGTGTGCCCGATCGTCACCGCGAACGCGACATCGTCGTGGGCGGTCAGGACGGTGTCGATCTCGCCGAGTTCGATGCGGAACCCACGGACCTTGACCTGGAAATCGGAACGCCCGAGGTACTCGAGGTCGCCGTCGGTGCGCCAGCGCACCACGTCGCCGGTGCGGTACATCCGCTCCCCCGGCGCCCCGAACGGGTCGGCGACGAACCGTTCGGCGCTGAGCCCGGGCCGGCCGCGGTAGCCGCGGGTGATGCCCGGTCCGGCGATGTAGAGATCGCCGGCGACCCCGACCGGCACCGGCCGCAGTCGGGAGTCCAGGACGACCTCGTGGGTGCCGCGCACGGGGGTGCCGATCGGGATCGCCGGTGCCGGCGTCAGCGGGCCGCAGATGTTGACGACGATGGTGGCCTCGGTCGGGCCGTACGCGTTGAACATCCGTCGGCCCGGGGCCCAGCGGGCGACGAGTTCGGGCGGGCACGCGTCCCCGGCGACGGTGACCGACTCGGCGGCGACGCCCTCCGGGTCGACCGAGGCCAGCGCCGCGGGGGTGGAGAAGGCATGGGTGATGCGTTGCTCGCGGAAGAAGCGGGCGAGTTCCTCGCCGCCGTAGATCGTCGGGGGCACCACGACGAGGGTGGCGCCGATCGCGAAGGCGGTCATGTACTCGTACACCGAGGCGTCGAAGCTCGGCGACGAGAAGTGCGAGACCCGCGAGTGCAAGGTGGGGCCGTGCCGGCCGTGCAGTTCGGCGCACAGGTTCGCCAGACCGCGATGCGGGACCACCACGCCCTTGGGTCGACCGGTGGACCCGGAGGTGTAGATCAGGTAGGCGGGATGGTCGAAGTGCAGCGCGCCGCGCCGGTCGAGGTCCGACAACGGGCCGTCGGGGACCGAGTCCAGCGCCGTGACGAACTCCGCGTCGTCGAGCACCAGCCACGGCACGTCGTCCGGCAGGCCGTCGCGGTGGGCGGTGGTGGTCAGCCCGAGCACCGCCCCGGAGTCGGCGAGCATGTACTCGATCCGCTCGGCCGGGTACGTCGGGTCGACCGGCATGTAGGCGGCACCGGACTTGGCCACCGCCCAGATCGCGGCCACCGATTCGAGGGATCGGGCGATGCCGAGGGCGACGAACGTCTCCGGCCCGGCGCCGGCGTCGATCAGGACCCGGGCGACCCGATCGGACCAGGCGTCGAGCTGCCCGTACGTCATCGTGCGGCCCTCGAACTCGAGCGCACTCGCCTCCGGGACGTGCGAAGCCACCGCGGTGAGGATCTCGGGCCACAGCTGCGGGGACACGCCGGGCAGTCCGCGGACCGGGCTCAGCTGCGCCGCTTCGTCCGGGAAGACGATGTCGACGCTGCCGACCGGGGCGGTGGGGTCGGCGGCGACGGTGCCCAGAACCCGCAGCAAACGTTCGAAGAACGATCGTGCGGTGGCGGGGTCGTAGAGGTCGGTGGCGTACGTACCCCGCAGGTGGGTGCCGTCGGGGCCGGTCGCGGTGTGCAGCGCGAGTTCGGCGTGCGCGAGGCCGTCGTCGGCGGCGGTGCCGCCGGGGTCGAGAAGCACCGGCAGGGCCGGCACGTGCTGTGCGTCGAAGCACCGGGCGAGCCGGTCGGCCGGGACGTCGGCGTGGGCGGTGGCGGCGGCGTGGATCGCCGCGACCCGGCCGAGCAGCTCGGCGAACGGCTCGTTCTCGTCG
>NZ_AJFC01000350.1:0-2140 GCF_000256505.1 Rhodococcus sp. P14
GCCGGGGTGGACAGTCCGACGAGGGTGTCGGCGCCGGCGGTGAGCCGGGCGACGAGGACCGCGGCGGCGGCGTGCAGCACCTCGGTGGCGGTGACGCCGTGGCGCCGGGCGAGGTCGCCCACCCGGTCCCCCAGCTCGGCGGGGACGGGTAGGTCGAGGCGGGCGGCGACGGGGGTGCTGCGCGGACCGGTGCGGCGACGGTCGGCGGGCAGCTCGAGGTGTTCGGGCGCCCCGGCCAGGGCGGCCCGCCAGAACCGCTCGAGGTCGGCGTCGCGGCGCAGGCGCTCGGCGACGGCGGCGGTCGCGGGGTGGATGCGCGCGACCGGCGTGTCCGGTTCGGCCCGCAGGAACTCGCCGAACAGCTCGACAAAGCGAGCGTGGTGCTCGCGCAGCTCGTCCGGCTCGTACTGGTGGGGATTGCCGCGGAAGTCCACGAACGTCCGGGCGGGGGTGCCGCTCTGATAGATGTTGACCAGCAGGTCCTCGACCGGACCCGAGGTCATGATGTGGAACTCGCCGCGGATGGGGCCGAGCGCGATCTCCTGGCGGAAGAGCATCACGTTGATCATCGGTCCGCCGTAGCTGCGGGCCCGGCCGGTGGTGCCGGTCTCGCGGCGGATGTCCTCGAGGCTGAACCGCTGGTGCCGCAGCGCACCGGTCAGTTCCAGCTGGGCGCGGTGCACCAGGTCGCCGCGGGTGTCGGTGTCCTCGAGGCGGATGTGCAGCGGCGCGGTGTTGACGAGCATGCCGCCGGAGCGCTTGGCCGCCACGGTGGTCCGCGCGAACACCGGCAGGTTGAGCATCACGTCGGCGCGGCCGGTGATCCGGGAGAGGTAGCACGCGAACGCCGCGACCACCGTCGCGGCCGCCGACGATCCGCTCGTGGCGTCGGCGTCGGTCAGCCGGGCGACCAGGTCGTCGGGCAGGGTGACGCTGTCGAGGGTGCTGCGCGCGGCGGTCGGGGCCGTCCGCCGCGCCAGGGTCGATCCGTCCTCGAGCCCGGCGACCCGCCCGATCCAGTAGTCGCGGTCGCTCGTGTACCGGCTCGAACCGCGGTAGTCGAGGTCGGATCGGTAGAGGGAGTGCAGGTCGGCGGCGGTGGGCGGCTCGGGGGCCCGGTCCTCGTGGGCCGCCGAGTACAGGGCGGCGATCCGGTTGACCATCGTCATGGCGCCGAAACCGTCGAGGGCGACGTGGTGGATCCGGCTGTACCACAGGTGCCGTCGCTCGCCGAGCCGCAGGATCGTCATGTTCACCAGCGGGTCGCGGGCCAGATCGACCGGGGTGGCGTAGTCGGTGTTCATCCACTGCTGCGCCGCGGCCATCGGGTCCGGGGCCCCGGAGAAGTCGAGCAGCGGGACGTCGCTGCGGTCGAGGTCCGGATCGACGTACTGGTAGGGCTCGCCGTCGACCTCGACGACGCGCAGGTACGGCGACTGGAACTCGCGCGCGGCCTCGTGCGCGACGGCGCGCAGCAGATCCAGGTCGAGGTCTCCGGGCAGGTCGACGTACTGGGCGATGCAGACGGGGACCTCGGGTGCCAGCTGTTGCGCGACCCAGATCGAACGCTGGGCGGAGGACAACGGGAAGGCCCCGGGCGGAATGTACGGCCGCTCTTGCAACGAACTCCCCTTCACGAAAGTGATTCCAGTGCTGTCCTGGCACCCCCCGGCACCGTGCAGGAAAACCTCTCGGTCGGATCGACGTGGCTGTAGCTCTCTCCCCTTCGATCGTCCGCGCCCTCGAAGATGTGACAGCGGGCGCTCCCTCAAGCTAGACCACCGCGACGACATCCCGACCCGAAACCGGAGCGAAAAATCGACCCCCCGGGCCGCATCGTTTCCGAGTCGAGACCTCGACGGGGACCTGTCGCCGTCTCGACCGCAGATCGACGGGAAACTGTGACCGTTCCATCGCGGTCCGGTCACCGAATGAGCGCGAATCACGGTTTCGAGAGCCGTCTTTCGAGCCGGTTCACGGAAACGGCCCGCGCCGGCCCCGACCCCCCTATTGTCGAGCCGACCACGTCGTCGCCCGTGCCCGTCCCACCCTCGAGGAGCTCTGGATGCAGCAGCGTCGATGGACCGTTCGTTCGCTCACCGCCGCAGCCGCTGTCGCGGCGGGGGGGGGCGGGGCCCCC
>NZ_AJFC01000351.1:0-14540 GCF_000256505.1 Rhodococcus sp. P14
CGGCGGCGGTGGCCGTGCCCGCGCACGCCGTCGCGGAACCCGAGCCCCCGGGACTGCCGCCGGACGCGTTGCGTGCGGCCGCGGCCGCGGAGTCCCCCGAGGCGCTGCGGGCGGTGGAGTCGCTGCTCGACGCGGCTCGCACCCCGGCGTTGTTCGAGCCGCCACCGCGCAACACTCCGCAGCCGTTCATGCAGCCCGCCCCCACGTTCGGGCTCGGCTGCGGGGGCGGTTTCACCCCCTACGCGATGACCACCGGATGGGCCCAGCCCGGCCCCAACGCGGTGCCCCCGGTGCAGATCGGCCAGCTGAAGATCTTCGTCTCCCCCACGATCCCCACCCTGCCCGCGCGGGCCGACCTGAAGTTCGTGTGGCTGAACATGGAGAACTTCCGCGGCGGCGTGGACACGCTCGACGACACCGTGGGCGGGGTGCCGCAGCTGTCGAAGACCCTCGACACCGGCACCGGTCCGGTGCTGTCGGCACTGTTCGGGTCCGTGCAGTACGTCGACGGCACCTTCTGCCAGGTGGTGTACACGATGGGGGCGTTCTTCGCCTGAGCGGGCCGGCTCAGCGGAGCCGTTCGGCGGCGCGGGCCAGCCGCACGAGCTCGTCGCACAGGGCGGCCAGTTCCGCCGGACCGGCGCCCTCCGCCACCGCGGTCGCGACGTCCTCGGCCGCGCACCGCACCTCGAAGGCACGGTCGGCGACAGCGCTCGCCTCCGCGGCGGTCAGGATCACCGCGTCCTCCGGCAGTCCCGCTTCCCGGGTGAGGGTGCGTTGCTCGTAGGCCCGCTGACGGCACGAGCGGCGGCAGTAGCGGCGACGGCGCCCGAGGGGGGCGTCGGCGACCGGCCGGCCACACCAGAGGCAGTTCTCCGGTTCACGGGTACGTCCGGTCATGGCCGTCCACCCTACCGGCCGGCGGAGCCGCGGCGGCCGGGGCGGTAGACTCACCCGCGCCCACGGCCGCGGGGCGGTCGGGAACCGATTCGACCGCGTGTGCGTTGACAGAAGAGGTCGGCATCCGCCGATGTCGACCGCACTGTGGACGCGCGCTCGCCCCGGAGGCGAGCGCACCGGGCGGAGCACACAAGAGAGGACACCACCATGGCAGATCGTGTACTGCGAGGCAGCCGGCTCGGGGCGGTGAGCTACGAGACCGACCGTGACCACGATCTGGCGCCGCGGCGGATCGCCCGCTACCGCTGTGACAACGGCGAGGAGTTCGACGTTCCGTTCGCCGACGACGCGGAGATCCCCGGCACCTGGATCTGCAAGAACGGTCTGGAAGGCTCCCTGGTCGAGGGCGCGGCGCCCGAGGCGAAGAAGGTCAAGCCGCCGCGCACCCACTGGGACATGCTGCTCGAACGCCGCTCCATCGACGAGCTCGACGAGCTGCTCAAGGAGCGCCTCGAACTGCTCAAGACCAAGCGGCGCGGCGCCTGACCTCAGGTCGACCGGTACGCACGAGGCCGCCCCCGGGATCCGTCCCGGGGGCGGCCTCGTGCGTACCGGGGGCGGTGCGTGTCCTGCCGGGTCGGCCGTGTTGCGCGCACGGCACAAATGGATCAAACGCCGACAGCGGCTCCGCGCGCGTGTCATCATGATCGAACACCGGCCGGATTCTCGGACCGGCGACCTCGGACGACGCGAAACGGAATGACCCACTGGGGTTTCGGGCCGCGGTACAGGGGGCGAGAAGCGATGGACAACAGCAACGACCACCGGGCGGACGCCACCGCCGAATCCGCACCGGACGACCTGCTCGACGGGCTGCGCACCGAACTCGACCGGGTCGACGCCCGGCTCCTCGATACCGTTCGGGACCGGCTGCGCATCTGTGCCCGCATCGCGCACCTGAAACAGCGGCACGCGATCCCGATGCTGCAACCGGGCCGGATGCAGGTCGTGCATGCCCGCGCCGAGTCCTACGCGCACCGCAACGACATGTCGCCGGAATTCCTGCACTCGTTGTACGCGCTGCTCATCGCGGAGGCGTGCCGGGTCGAGGACCTCATCATCGACGGTCCCGGCGCGGCGCCCGCCCAACTGCGCGAGACCCGGACCTGAGACCGGTCATGGCCGCCCCGCCGCCCGCCGCTTCGATCCGCACCCTGCTGATCGACAACTACGACTCGTTCACCTACAACCTCTACAGTCTGCTGGCCGAGGTCAACGGTGTCCCGCCCACGGTCGTCAGCAACGACACCCCGTGGGAGTCCCTGGATCTGGACCGGTTCGACAACATCGTCGTCTCCCCCGGGCCGGGCCGCCCCGACCGGGCCCGCGACTTCGGGATCAGCTCGCACGCCCTGCTCGACTCCGGTCTGCCCGTGCTCGGGGTGTGCCTCGGTCATCAGGGCCTGTGCAACCTGTTGGGCAGCGAGGTGGTGCGGGCACCGCAGCCGGTGCACGGCCGGCTGTCACGGATCCGGCACGCCGGCACCGGGCTGTTCGCCGGCATTCCCTCCCCGTTCGAGGCGGTGCGCTACCACTCGCTGGTCGTCGACCGGGTGCCCGACGACCTCGAGGCCGTCGCCTGGACCGAGGACGGACTCCTGATGGGGGTCGCCCACCGGACCCGGCCGCTGTGGGGGGTGCAGTTCCACCCCGAGTCGATCTGCACCGAGTACGGCCGCGAGCTGCTGGCGAACTTCCGCGACGCGACCCCCGCCCGGCCGCACCCACCCGAGCCGGTCCCGCCGCCCGCGCCGCCCGCGCCGCCCCCGGCGCTGGTCCTCGAAAGCCGCCGGATCGACCACCACCCCGACCCGCAGCGGGTGTTCGAGACGTTGTTCGCCGACGGTCCGCACAGCTTCTGGCTGGACGGCAGCGCCGCCACCGAACCGAACTCGCGGTTCTCCATCCTCGGGGACGGGTCGGGTCCGCGCGCCGAGTTCGTCACCTACAGCGTCGCCGAGACCCTGGTGCGCGAACAGCGCACCGGGCAGCCGGTGGCCGAGTTCCACACCACCTTCTTCGACCACATCGACCGCCGCCTCGCCGAGCGCACGGTCGCCCGGCGCGGCGACCTGCCGTTCGCGTTCGCGCTGGGCTACGTGGGCTACCTGGGGTACGAGCTCAAGGCCGACACCGGCGGGCAGCTCGTGCACACCTCCCCCATCGCGGACGCGGCGATGGTCTTCGCCGACCGCGCCGTGGTCCTCGACCACGAGACACGCTGCTGCTACCTGCTGGCGCTGAGCGAGCGGGCCGGGGAGCCCGCCACGACCGCGTGGTTCGACGCGACCGCTGCCGTGCTCGGGTCCCTGGCCGAATCCGCCGCGGCACCGGTCGCGGCCCCGCTGGTGCGGGCGGAGCAGGATCCGCGGGTGCGGTTGCGGCACGAGCCGCAGCGCTACCTCGAGCTGATCGCCCAGTCGATCGCCGAGATCCGCAGCGGCGAGACGTACGAGGTGTGCCTGACCAACGCGGCGACCGTGGACCGCAGCGTCGATCCCCTGCGCACCTACGAGACGCTGCGCGAACTGAGCCCGACCCCGTACAGTGCCCTGCTGCGGTTCCCCGAGGTGTCGGTGCTCAGTGCCTCGCCGGAGCGGTTCCTGCGGATCGGCCCGGACGGGGTGGTCGAGTCCAAGCCGATCAAGGGCACCCGGCCGCGCGGCACCACCGAGGACGCGGACCGGGCGTTGCGGCAGAGCCTGCTCGACAGCGAGAAGGACCGGTCGGAGAATCTGATGATCGTCGACCTGGTGCGCAACGACCTGTCTCGGGTGTGCGTGCCCGGTTCGGTGCACGTGCCGAAGCTGTTCGACGTCGAGACGTACGCGGCGGTGCACCAGCTGGTCTCCACGGTGCGGGGGACGTTGCGCCCGGATGCGACCGCGGTGGACTGCGTGCGGGCCGCCTTCCCGGGGGGATCGATGACCGGGGCGCCGAAGCTGCGCACCATGGAGATCATCGACAAGCTCGAGGACGGCCCCCGCGGCGTGTACTCGGGTGCGCTGGGATACCTGTCCCCGACGGGAGCGGCGGACCTGTCGATCGTCATCCGCACCATGGTCGCCACCGAACACGAGGTGGGCTTCGGCATCGGCGGCGCCATCGTCGCGTTGTCGGACCCGGCGGACGAACTCGAGGAGACGATGGTCAAGGCGGTGGCGATGCGCCGCACCCTGTCGGTGAACGAACCCTCCGAGGACGGTTCCCGCGCGTGAGCGACACGACCGGCCTCGTCGTCGTCGCCGGGGGTGCCGGCGCGGTCGGCCGGATGCTCGGTGAGGCGCTGCGCCGCGACGGCGCCGACGTGCTGGTGGTCGACCCGGCCGCCGGCGACGATCCGGGCGCGCTGCGCGACGATGTCACCGTCCCCACGGCGGCCGTGCGGGACGCGGTGCGGTGCGCCTCGATGCTGGTGCTGGCCGTGCCCGAGGCCACGGCGCTGGCGGCCGCCGCCCGGCTCGGTCCGCTGCTGTCGCCGGACGCGGTGCTGGTGGAGACCCTGTCGGTGAAGTCGGCGTGGGCGCAGGCGGGACGCGGGCGGGGGTGGTCCGCGCAGTGTGTCGGGCTGAACCCGATGTTCGCGCCGGCGCTGGGCATGGCGGGACGACCGGTGGCGGTGGTCGAGCACCGGCCCGGCCCGGCCGTCGACGCGCTGCTCGCGGCGCTCGACCGGTGGGGCGCGCGGGTGGTGCGGATGACGGCGGACGACCACGACCGGGTCGCGGCGGCCACCCAGGCGGCCACGCACGCGGCGGTTCTGGCGTTCGGGCTGGCGCTGGGACGGCTCGGCGTCCCCCCGTCGGTGGCGGCGGCGACCGCCCCGCCCCCGCACGTGCTGCTGCGGGCGCTGCTGGCGCGGATCGCCGGCGGCGCCCCCGAGGTGTATCTCGACGTGCAGGCCGGCAACCCGCACGCGGCGGCGGCCCGGTCGGCGCTGCGGGCCTCCCTCGACGAGCTCGAGGCGGTGGTCGAGACCGGATCGGTGGCCGGGTTCGCGGAC
Organism: Rhodococcus sp. P14; assembly: GCF_000256505.1. Classification (NCBI taxonomy): domain Bacteria; kingdom Bacillati; phylum Actinomycetota; class Actinomycetes; order Mycobacteriales; family Nocardiaceae; genus Rhodococcus; species Rhodococcus sp. P14. Next base: position 4,964 of record NZ_AJFC01000351.1, read on the forward strand.
CTGCTGGGCCGGGCCGCAACGCCGCTGGGCGCGGACACCGGCCGGTATCGTGAGCTGTGTGCGGAACTGTTCGCGGAACTGACGCACGAGGAAACGGAGAGCCGTCATGGCCGAGCCTGATCTGCCCGCCGCACAGGGTCCGCTGCTCGTACCCGCGTTGCCCGACCACGATCCGCACGACGTCGTCGAGAGCGCGGTGGTGCGGGGACTGGCCCGGTCGTGGGGGCGGCGCGCCACGGTCAAGAAGAGCGAACCGGATCTGGACGAGCTGTTCGATCCGGGCCGGCTGGATTTCCCGGACGAGCTCGTGCCGTTCCACACCCATCCCGCGTACCGCGCCCTGGACGAGGGGCGCCGGGCCCGGCTGCGGGGCTGGGGCTGGATTGCGTACAACAAGAATGTCATGGACATCGAGCAGTACGTGGTCAACCCCGGTTTCGCGCTGATCACGACGGACTTCTTCGGGGTCGGGCCGTCGGACACCGTGACCGCGGGGGTGCTGCAGGCGATGGTCGACGAGCAGTACCACACGCTCATGCACCTGAACGCGAGCGCGGTGATCCGCCGCCGCCGTGGCTGGCGCATGCCCGAGTCGGTGCTGCCGCCGTGCCGGACCGTGCGCGAGCACCGGGCCGCGGTGGCGGCGGCGCCCGATCCGCGGGGGCAGGCGCTGATCCGGTTGGCATTCACCACCGTCGCCGAGACCTCCATCAGCGCGTTCCTCGCTCTGATGACCGAGGACGCGGAGCTGCAGCCGGTCAATCGCACGACGGTGGCGCTGCACCGGCGGGACGAACTCAGTCACGCCTCCCTCGCCGCGGAGCTGCTGAAGATGGTGTTCACCGAGCTCGGGCCCGGCGACCGGGCGCAGCTGCTCGCGGCCCTGGCGGCGGGAATCGAGGCGTTCACCGGCTCGGATCTGGGCACCTGGGCGGCGATCGTGGACGCGGAGCGCGTTCCGGGTGGGCGGGCGATGCTCGCGGACGTGGCCGCGACACCCCCGCGGCGGGTGGTGCAGGACTGCAGCGCGATCCGCCGGTTGTGCACCGAACTGGGCGTCGCGGACGAGCTGCCCGTCACCTGGTAGAACGATCGAATCCGAACGAACGACACGATCGTTCGAGCGATGTCCGGTTCGTGACCCGGCGCCGTTCCTCGAACGTTCGTGCGGGGGGTTCGTCCTGGTAGTCTGCGGTGGTGAGCGACGCCTCCTCGGCGCCCGGCACGCCGATCGGGGCAACCCCCGCGACGGGCGGCCGCCGCAAGCAGTACGCCAACAGCGCCGAACGTGCGCGCGCCTGGCGCGAACGCCAGCGCCGGACCGCCACCCCGTCCCCACCCGCAGCGACCCCCGACCCGCCCCGGTCGGCGTCCTCTTCGCCGCCGGAGCGTGCGGGTACCCGCCTCGGCGCCGCCCCGGACCCGCCCCGGGCGGCCGGCACCGGGGCGGTGGACCTCGAGGCGACCCGGCTGCGCACCGAACGCGACGAGGCGCTGCGCTCGGCTGCCGAGGCCTGGCAGCGGGTGGCCGAACTCGAGGCCGATCTCGCGATGGTGCGCGCCGAACTGGCCGACGAGCGGGCCACCCAGCTGCGCGAGGCGCGGATCCACATCGCCGAGCTGCGGATGCAGGTGGCGGAACTGCGGCGCGAACGCGGCCGCCCCGGACCGGATCCCGACTGACGAACGTTCGCCGAACGCGTAGGCCGAATCCGAACGATCGTTTGGAGGGCTACCGGGGATGCGAACGTTCGGATCTCGGGGGTCGGGACTTCCGGCCCTGTCGGGCGCGTCCCGCACGGAGTCGAATGGACACGGACCGACCTTCCGCCGATCCGTGTCCCAGGAGAGGAGCAGACATGTCCACTGTGCCAGCGCGCCGTTCCCGTTCGGTGTTCCCGGACCTGTCCGAGTTCTTCGACGCCTTCCCCTTCACCGGTCTACGTCCCGCTCTCGGCGGCAACCTCATCCGGGTCGAGGACCGTGTCGAGAACGGCCGGTACGTCGTGCGGGCCGAGCTGCCCGGCCTCGACCCGGAGAAGGACATCGACGTCGCGATCAACGCCGGGCAGCTCGAGATCACGGCCGAACGGACCGAGGAGAAATCCGAGGGGGGACGCTCGGAGTTCCACTACGGCTCGTTCCGGCGTTCGGTGGCCCTGCCACCGGGTGCGAAGGACGACGACGTCGAGGCGTCCTACGCCAAGGGCATCCTCACCGTCTCGATCGCTCTGGCCGAGCAGCAGCAGGCCGGGAAGAAGATCGAGGTCAAGAACGCCGAATGAGCCCCGCCGCCCGGATGGGGGTGACCGGTCCTCGACCGGCCCCCAGCCCGGCGGCGCTCAGCGGCGCAGCAGGCCGCGCAGTTTCGTCCACCGGTTGCGCACGCCCCACACGGTGACCTTGATCAGCGCCTCCTGCACGATGCTGCCGCTCATCTTCGATTCGCCGATGATCCGCTCGGTGAAGGTGATCGGCACCTCGGCGACCGTGAACCCGGCCTGCACCGCCCGCCAGGCGAGGTCGACCTGGAAGCAGTAGCCGTGCGAGGCGACCGCGGCGAGATCGAGGTGCTCGAGCACCTCGCGCCGGTAGGCGCGGTAGCCGCCGGGGATGTCGTGGATCCGCACCCCCAGCGCGAGCCGCGAGTAGATGTTGCCGCCGCGGGAGAGCACCTCCCGATGCCACGGCCAGTTCACCACCGCACCGCCGGGCACGTACCGCGAGCCGAGCACCAGGTCGGCGCCCGCGTCGATCCTCTCGAGCAGCAGGTGCAGCTGCTCGGGGGCGTGGCTGCCGTCGGCGTCCATCTCCACCAGCACGGTGTAACCGCGCTCGAGTCCCCACCGGAAACCGGCGATGTACGCGGCCCCGAGACCGTTCTTCTCGGTGCGGTGCATCACGTGGATGCGGTTCTCGCTCGCCGCGGCGAGACGATCGGCGACGTCGCCGGTGCCGTCCGGGCTGCCGTCGTCGACGATCAGCACGTGTGTGTGCGGCAGCGCGGCGTGCAACCGGCCGACGATCAGGCCGATGTTGTCACGTTCGTTGTACGTCGGGATGATCACCAGGGTCCGGGCGCTCGGCGCGCTGTCGTTCCCGGCCGGCGTCGCCGCTGCCATCGAAGGTCCTTCCTGTCGCACCGGCCGGCGGCCGGTCATCTCGCGGTGCCGGCTGCGGCCGGCACGGTGGTGCTCCGCCCGCGTGTGCGCACCAGCGCCACGCCGACGGCGGCGACGGCCCCGACGCAGAGCACGAGCTCCGGGATCGGTCCGAGCCGAGTAGCCAGCGTAGCCGTCGCGCGCAGCGGCACCTGCGCCACCAGTACCTCGGGCACGAACAGGGCACTGCGCGTGGTGACCGTGCCGTCCGCCGCGACCACGGCGCTGACCCCGCTCGTGGCGGCCACCACCACGGCCCGGCCGTGCTCGACGGCCCGCACCCGGGACATCGCCAGCTGCTGGTAGGTCATCTCCGTGTCGCCGAACGTCGCGTTGTTGGTGGGCACGGCCAGCAGGTGCGCGCCGGCGCGCACCGAGTCCCGCAGTGCCCGGTCGAACGCCACCTCGTAGCAGGTGGCCACCCCGATCGGGATGCCCGCGGCGTGGACGGTGCCGTCGCCGCCGCCCGGCACGAAGTGCCCGGCCCGGTCGGCGTAGTCGGAGAACAGCCGGAAGAACGAGCGGTACGGCAGGTACTCGCCGAACGGCTGGATGATGCGCTTGTCGTGCCGCTCCCCCGGCCCGGTCGCCGGATCCCACACGATCACCGAGTTGGTCGTGGTGCCGTCCCCGTTGACCAGCACGGCACCCACCAGGATCGGGGCGCCGACCGCGGCCGCCGCGGCGCCGATGTCGGCGGCGGCGTCGCGGTTGCGCAACGGGTCGATATCGGAGGCGTTCTCCGGCCAGATCACCACGTCCGGGCGCGGCGCGGTGCCGCCCCGGACCCGGTCGGCCAGCTCGAGGGTGCGCGCCACGTGGTTGTTCAGCACGGCCTTGCGCTGGGCGTTGAAGTCCAGACCCAGCCGCGGCACGCTGCCCTGGATCGCGGCGACCGTCACGGTGCGCTCACCCGCCTCGGGGGCGGGCAGCGCCGGCCAGGTCGCCAGGGCGAGCAGCGGTGCGGCGACGGTCGTCGCCGCGGCCCGCAGCAGCGGCGACCGCTCCCGGTGCCCGCGGGTGTAGCGCAGCCCGGCCCGCGCGCACGCCCACAGCCCCGTGCCGGTCAGCGCCACCGCGAACGACACCAGCGGCGCACCGCCGACCGCGGCGAGAGCGACCAGCGGCCCGTCCGGCTGACCGAACGCGAGCCGGCCCCAGGGGAACCCGCCGAAGGGCACGCTCGCCCGCAGGTACTCGGTCAGGCTCCAGCCGGCCGCGATCCACACCGGTGCCCCCGGCAGGGCCCGCACCTGCACCGCGACCACCCCGAACAGGCCGACGAACACCGCCTCGGCGGCGGCGAGCGCCAGCCACGGCACCGGGCCGACGTACTCCCCGACCCACGGCAGCAGCGGCACGAAGAATCCCAGGCCGGCGAGGTAGCCGTAGCCGAAACCGCCGCGGCGGCGCAGCGTCGGCGCCCCCAGCACCCCGGTGAGCAGGGCGATGCCCAGCGGCGCGAGGAACCACAGCGGACGCGGCGGGAAACTCGCGAACAACAGCAGCCCCGCCGTGACGGCAGCGAGGCTGCGGACCACCACCGGCCGGGCGGCGGCGCGCGACCCGATCACCGGGCGTACACGACGCGGCCGCGGTGCACGCTGCGCAGCAGCACCGGATCGGGCGTGCCCGGCTCGAGATCCGGCAGCGGCGCCACCCGCGACCGCGGGTCGGTGGACCAGCGCTGCACACTGTCCTTCGGCGCGCTGACCACGAGCTCGTCCGCGTCCCAGACCGCGTACGACGCGGGCGCCCCGGGGTCGAGGGTGCCGGCGATCCCGTCCCGCACCCCCCCGGCGCGCCACGCCCCACGGGTGGCGGCGGCGAACGCGGCGCGGGGGGAGATCCCGCTGCCCGGGGTGCGGTGGTGCACGGCGGCGCGCAGCATCGGCCACGGCCGGGCCGCGGTGACCGGCGCGTCCGAGCCGAACGCGAGGGACATGCCGGTCGCGGCGAGCGGCGCGAACGGGTTGAGGCCGGCGGCGCGGTCGGCGCCGAGGCGGGTGGCGTACAGCCCGCCCGGTCCGCCCCACAGCGCGTCGAAGCTCGGTTGCATGCTGGCGATCACGCCCCAGCCGCCGAGCCGCTCGCCCTGCGCGGCGGTGACCATCTCGAGGTGTTCGAGCCGGTGTCCGCGGGCCGCGACGGCCGGGCCGCCGAGGTCGGCGACGACCGCGGCGAATGCCTGCACCGCGGCGTCGACGGCGGCGTCGCCGATGACGTGGAAGCCGGCCTGGATGCCGGCTTCGGTGCAGGCCCGCAGGTGCGCGGTCATCTGTTCGACGGTGAGGTAGGCGGTGCCGCAACAGTCGGGGCGGTCGGTGTACGGCGCGGCGAGCCACGCGGTGTGGGAGCCGAGGGCGCCGTCGACGAACAGGTCGCCCCCGAGGGCGTGCCCGCCGGTGGCGGTGAGCAGCGCCCGGGCCTGCTCGGCGGTGGTGACGGCCTCCCCCCAGTAGCCGCGGACCTGCACCCCGTGGTCGGTGGCGAGCAGTTCGGCGAAGTCGTCGCGGCCGGCGATGTCCGGGCCGCCGCATTCGTGCACGGCGACGATGCCGTGTGCCGCGTAGTCGTCGAGGGCGGCGGCGCGGGCCCGGGCGCGTTCGGTGGGGGTGAGCAGGGCGCGGGCGGCGGCGCGGACACCGTGGTGCGCGGCCGCGGTCAGCGGGCGCTGCGGGTGGTAGCCGTCGAGTCCGGCGAGGTCGGCGGCGGCGCGCAGCGCGGTGGAGGCCGCCGCGGAGTGGGCGTCGACGCGGGTGAGGTAGACGGCGCGGCCGGGGGCGGCGGCGTCGAGGTCGTCGGTGGTGGGGGCGGTGGGGTCCGGCCAGCGGGTCTCGTCCCACCCGTGCCCCCACACGACGGCGCCGGCGTGCCGGGCGGCATGGTCGCGCACCTGGTGCAGCGCCTCCTCGCGGGACCGCGTGTCGGACAGGTCGAGACCGGTCAGGGCCAGGCCGTGCGCGGTGACGTGCACGTGGGTGTCGACGAAGGCGGGTGCGACGAACGCCCCGTCGAGGTCGACGATCTCGGCGTCCGGGTGCAGGGCGCGGCCGGGCCGGTCCTCCCCCACCCACACGACCTGCCCGTCGGTGACGGCCATCGAGGTGGCGTCGGGGGCGCTGGCGCTGTAGATGCGGCCGCCGACGAGGAGCTGAGTGTGCGGTGCGGGGGACTTCACGGCTACCCAGTGTGCCCCGTTACGGCAGGTGCGGACGGTGCGGGGGGTCGACGATCTCGCCCTCGAGCACGGTCCCGGCTCCGGAGGCGGGGGTGTCGAGGCGGGCCGGGCCGACCACGGTGTGCTCGACGACCTCGCCGTCGACGATGACGACGCGTTCCCCGCGGAAGGTGCCGCCCCGGGCGGCGGAGGCGGCGACCCGGCGGGCGGCCAGCGCCCGCACGAGCGGGCGCAGCAGCGCGCGGGTCGGGGGCAGCAGCAGCAGAATTCCCGCGGCGCTGGTCACCGGTCCGGGTACGAGCACGAGCCCGGCACCGGCGCCGACCAGTGCGCCGTCGGTCAGGGCCCGGTCCGCGCCGGCGGCGCTGCGGACCCGGCCCAGATTCTGCAGGGCACGGCGGCCCTGCGCGGCGAGCACCAGGTACCCGAGGACGCTCACCCCGAGGAACACCAGGATCGTCGTGCCGATGCCCAGGGTGGACCCGAGCCACGCCAGCACCCCGATCTCGACGACGACGTAGGCCAGGAACAGCAGCGCGATCATGGGGTGATCCTTCCAGCTGCCGGGAACGGTGCGGCGGTCATATCCGCTCAACGAGCGGCGCCGCGGTTTTGCTCCCGGTCGCTGTGATCGAATGGCCGCGTGGGTGCGGGCGACTGGGCGGTTCTGATGGTGGCGGCGACCGCCGCCGGGTGGGTCGACGCCGTCGTCGGTGGGGGCGGGCTGATCCTGTTGCCGGCGCTGTTCGTCGTCGCCCCGCAGCTGACACCGGCGGCCGCGCTGGCGACGAACAAGCTCACCGCCCTCTGCGGCACCGGCGCGGCGGTGGTGACCTTCGCGCGGCGGATCCGGCTGCAGTGGCCGGTCCTGGCTCCGGCGGCGGTCCTGGCCGCGGTCGCGGCGGCGGCGGGTGCGGCGACGGTCTCGCGGATCGACAAGGACCTGTTCGTTCCGATGGTGATGGTGGTGCTGGTGGCGGTCGCGGTGTTCGTGACGCTGCGGCCGCAGGTCGGCACGACCCTGGCGCACGAACCGCCGACGATGCGGCGCACGGTCCTGGTGGTGCTGACCGCGGCCGCGGTGATCGGCTTCTACGACGGCCTGCTCGGCCCGGGCACCGGCACGTTCCTGATCATCACGTTCGCGACGCTGCTCGGCACCGAATTCGTGCGGTCGGCGGCGATGGCGAAGGTGATCAACCTCGGGTCCAATGTCGGGGCGCTGGTGTATTTCGCGGCGGCCGGGTACGTGTGGTGGTCGCTGGGGCTGGCACTGGCGGTGTGCAATATCGCGGGCGCGGTCGTCGGGTCGCGGACCGCGCTGCGCCGCGGCGCGGGGTTCGTGCGGGCGGTGCTGCTGATCGTGGTGCTGGTGATGGTGGTGCGTCTGGGCTGGCAGCAGTTCGGGTGAGCCGACGCGCCGGGTGCGACCCAGTACGGTGGTGCCCGTGAGCACCGTCGACGCCGACTTCCTCGCCCTGCCGTTGCGGACGCTCGCGGACGCGGCGCTGTCCGCCGCCCGCGCCGCCGGTGCCTCCCACGCGGATCTGCGGGTGCACCGTCTGCACAGCCAGTCGCTGAGCCTGCGGGACGGCGCCGTGCAGGCCGCCGTCGACAGCATCGACACCGGGCTGGCCGTGCGGGTGGTGGTCGACGGCACCTGGGGGTTCGCCTCGCACGCCGAGCTGAGCCCGGCCGTCGCGGCGGCCACGGCGCGGCAGGCGATCGAGGTGGCCCGGGCGTTGCGGGCGCTGAACCGGGATCGGGTCGAGCTCGCCGACGAGCCGGTCTACCGGGACGCGGTGTGGGTCTCGCCGTACGAGGTCGATCCGTTCACGGTGCCCACGGCGCAGAAGGTGGCGCGGCTGGCGGAGTTCTCCCGGCGGCTGCTCGACGCCGACGAGGTCGATCATGTGACGGCGCACTGTGGGCAGGTCAAGGAGCAGACGTTCTACGCGGACCTGGCCGGCTCGACGATCACCCAGCAGCGGGTGCGGGTGGCCCCGCAGCTCGAGGCGACCGCCGTGGACCGGCGCACCGGCGAGTTCGAGACGATGCGCACCCTGGCCCCGCCGGTGGGGCGGGGCTGGGAGTATGCGGCCGGCGACGCGCACTGGGACTGGAGTGCGGAGCTGGCGCAGCTGCCCGGGTGGCTGGCGGAGAAGGCGCGGGCCCCCAGCGTGCAGGCGGGGCCGACGGACCTGGTGATCGACCCCACCAACCTGTGGTTGACGGTGCACGAATCGATCGGGCACGCAACGGAGTACGATCGGGCCATCGGGTACGAGGCGGCCTACGCGGGCACCTCGTTCGCCACCCCGGACGGGCTCGGCACGCTGCGCTACGGCACCGACGTGATGCAGGTGACGGCGGACCGCACCGTCGCGCACGGGCTCGCCAGCGTCGGCTGGGACGACGACGGGGTCGCCGCCCAGTCCTGGGACCTGGTGCGGGACGGGATACTGGTCGGCTACCAGCTCGACCGGGTGTTCGCGCCGCGGCTGGGCCTGCCGCGTTCGAACGGCTGCTCGTACGCCGACTCGGCGCATCACGTCCCGATCCAGCGGATGGCGAACGTGTCGCTGCAGCCGGACCCGGTGGCCGACACCACCACCGCCGAGCTCATCGCCCGCGTCGACGACGGGCTCTACGTCGTCGGCGACAAGTCCTGGTCGATCGACATGCAACGCTACAACTTCCAGTTCACCGGGCAGCGGTTCTACCGGATCCGCGGTGGCACGCTCGCCGGGCAGGTGCGTGATGTGGCATACCAGGCCACCACGACCGACTTCTGGGGCTCGCTCGAGGCGGTCGGCGGGCCGTCGACGTGGCGACTCGGTGGCGCCGTGAACTGCGGCAAGGCCCAGCCCGGGCAGGTCGCGCCGGTCAGCCACGGCTGCCCGTCGGCGCTGCTGCGGTCGGTGAACGTCCTCAACACCCGGGCGGAGGGCCGGCGATGATCGAGGCGCAGGAACAGCTCGAGCGGGCGTTGCGCTGCTCGACCGCCGACGAGACGATCGTGCTGGTCACCGACACCGGCGAGGCGTCGCTGCGGTGGGCCGGCAACTCGATGACCACCAACGGGATCTCACGTTCCCGCAGCTGGACGGTGATCGCGGTCCTGCGCGGCGACACCACCCGCGTCGGGGTGGTGACGTCGAGCAGCGTCGACCCGGCCGACATCGCCCCGACCGTGCGGGCGGCGGGGGCGGCGGGCGCGGGGGGGGGGGCCCCC
>NZ_AJFC01000352.1:0-688 GCF_000256505.1 Rhodococcus sp. P14
CTCGTCGGCGGGGAAGGCGAGCCCGGCGACTGGGCCGACGCCGCGGCCGGGACCGACATCACGGTGTTCGGGCGGCTCGTCGACGATCTCGCCGCCGGATTCGACGGTGCCGATCAGCTCTACGGCTTCGCCCACCACCGGATCTCGACGACCTGGCTGGGCACCTCGAGCGGGGTGCGACGCCGGTTCAGCGCGCCGGAGGGATCGGTGGAGATCAACGGCAAACGGGGCGGGCTGAACGGGGCCAGCGCGTGGGCCGGGGCCGGCACCCGCGACTTCACCGACGTCGACACCCCCGCCCTGCTGACGGAACTGTCGCGGCGGCTGGACTGGGCGCGCCGCACCGTCGAGCTGCCGGCCGGGCGTTACGAGACGCTGCTGCCGCCGTCGGCGGTGGCCGACCTGATGATCTACCTGATGTGGTCGATGGAGGGCCGCGGCGCCGAGGAAGGGCACACCGCGCTGTCGCGGCCCGGCGGCACCCGCGTCGGCGAACGGCTCACCGCGCTGCCGTTGACCCTGTTCTCCGATCCCGCCGCCCCCGGCCTGGAATGCGCGCCGTTCGTCACGGCCACCGCGTCGTCGAACTCGCTGTCGGTGTTCGACAACGGCATGGACCTCGGGCGGGTCGACTGGGTGCGCGCGGGGACGGTGCACGCGCTGGCGTACCCGCGGGGCGCCCCCCCCC
>NZ_AJFC01000353.1:0-5697 GCF_000256505.1 Rhodococcus sp. P14
CCGGCGGCCACGCCCGGGGAGAACCTGCTCCTGACCGGCGGCGGCACGGCCGGCGTGGACGAGATGGTGGCCCGCACCGAGCGGGGACTGCTGCTGACGACCCTGTGGTACATCCGGGAGGTCGACCCGGCGACGTTGCTGCTGACCGGACTGACCCGCGACGGTGTGTATCTGGTCGAGGACGGTGCGGTGACGGCGGAGGTGAACAACTTCCGGTTCAACGAGAGCCCCCTGGATCTGCTGCGGCGCACCACCGAGGCCGGCGGCACGCAGCGCACCCTGCCGCGGGAATGGAAGGACTGGTTCACCCGCACCGCGATGCCGCCGCTGCGGATCCCCGACTTCCACATGTCGTCGGTCAGCCGCGCCCGCTGATCCCGCGGCGACGCCCGTGTGCCGCCGCGGTCCCCTCACCCGCCGGGACCGGGATCCGGGGTGGGATCGTCCGCCTCGACGACACAGGCGAGCCCGACGGTGCCGGCGCGCCCGCGGCGCAGCACACTGCCCTTGACCGTGAGCCACCCGAGGATCCCGTACTTGCGGGCGATCATCGCCCGCGCCCGCTCGGTGCCGGCCGCGTCGAGCACCGTGGCGGTGCCGGGCACCGCGTCGCTGCGCGGTGTGCCGCGCACGTCGCACACCGCGACGGTGATCCGCGGATCGCGGCGCAACCGCCGGACCTTGTAGGAGTCGGTGACGGTCCACACCAGCAGCCGGTCGGCGTCGGCGGCGGCCCACACCGCGGTCGGCACCGGGGTGCCGTCCCTGCGGAAGGTGGTCAGCAGCACGTACTTCGCGGCGGCCAGGTCGGCGAAGGTCGGGGTCATGGGCCACACCCTACGGACGGGCGGGCCGCGCCGACCGCCGCCGTCTAGCCTGGAGGCCATGGCGCCCGCTCACGAACCCGTCGACCTGGTCGAGGTGTCCCTGCCCGGCGGTCGGCTCGCGGCGGCGCAGCTGCAGATCCTCGCCGAACTCGCCCACGACCACGCCGGGGGCGCCCTGGTCCTCACCGCCGACGGTCTCGGGCTGCGCGGAAACCGGGCCGAACTCACCGCGCAGCTGTCCGGCCACGGCTTCGACCTGCCCGGACCGCATCGGCGCCGCCTGCTCGCCTCGCCGCTGTCCGGCCGCATCGGCGGGCATGTCGACGTGCGGGACATCCTCGCCGAGGTGCACCGTCGACTCACCGCGCTCGCGCCCGGCCGCGACCTCGTCGTCGGGATCGACGACGGCAGCGGCGACATCGCGGCCCTGGCCCCCGAGGTGGGGGCGGCGGCGCTGCCCGACCGGCGGTGGGCGCTGTTGCTCGACGGCACCGACACCGGCGTGCGCCTGCCCCCCGACGACGTCGTCGAGACGCTGGTCGCGGCGGCGCAGCGGCCGCCGCGGGCCGGGGTCGCCGCGACCCTCGCCGCTCTGGGCGTGGAGCCGTCGGCGCCGCCGGCGCGGCGCCCGTCGGCCCCGGCCCGGCCCGTGGGCTGGTTGGACCAGCCCGACGGTGCGGTCACCCTCGGCGGCGGTCTGCCCGGGGCGGTGCTGCCGGCGCGGACCGCGGAGTTCCTCGCGGCCGTGGATCGTCCCCTGGTGGTGACGCCGTGGTCGGTGGTGCTGCTGTGCGATCTCGACGAGTGGGCCGCCGAACAGGTGGTGCGGGTCCTCGCCCCGATGGGACTGGTCTTCGACGCCGACTCCCCCGAGCTGCGCTGAACCGCGCCGCGGCGGTCGTGTTCCGGGCCCGCACCGCCCGCACGCCGCCTACCGTGGGTTCATGAGCATCGGTGCGGGGTCCGAGTCCGAGGTGTTCGATGTCGTCGTCCTCGGCGGCGGACCCGCCGGGGAGAACGCCGCCGCCTACGCCATCGCCGGCAGCGACCGCACCGCCGTCCTGGTCGAACACGAACTCGTCGGCGGTGAATGCTCCTACTGGGCGTGCATGCCGAGCAAGGCGCTGCTGCGCCCGGGACAGGTGCTGGCCGCGGCCCGGCACATGCCCGGCGTCGCCGCCAAGGTCGCCGCCCACGGCGTCGACGTCGCCGACGTTCTCGCCCGCCGGGACGCGTTCACCGACGGCCGCGACGACACCGCCCAGGTCGAGTGGGCGCGCGGCGCCGGGATCGACGTCGTGCGCGGGCACGGCCGCCTCACCGCCCGGTGCGAGGTCACCGTGGACGGCCCGCGGCCGCGGCGGCTGCGGGCCCGGCACGCGGTGGTGGTGGCCACCGGCAGCACCGCGTCCGTGCCCGACGTGCCGGGGCTGCGCGCGGCCCGGCCCTGGACCTCGCGGGATGCGACGAACCTGCAGCAGGTGCCGCGGCGCGCCGCGATCGTCGGCGGCGGCGTCGTCGCCTGCGAGATCGCGACCTGGCTGCGCGAGCTCGGCACCGAGGACCTGACGATGCTGGTGCGGGGGGACCGGCTGCTCGCCCGCACCGAGCCGGTCGCCGGCGCCGCCGTCGCCGAGGCGCTGCGCGAGCACGGCGTGCGGCTGCGGTTCGGCACCACGACGGCGGAGGTGTCCCGCCCGGACGTCGCGGACACCGGCATCGGACGCATCCACGGCGGCCCGGTGCGGCTGCGCCTCGACGACAGTGGCACCCTCGAGGTCGACGAGCTGATCGTCGCGGCCGGGCGCCGGCCCGCGACCGCCGGACTCGGACTCGACACCGTCGGGTGGGCCGGGGAGGGCCCGCTGCGCACCGACGACCACATGACCGTCGCCGGGGTGGACGGGCGCTGGCTCTACGCCGTCGGCGACGTCACCGGCCGGACCGCGCTGACACACATGGGCAAGTACCAGGGACGGGTGTGCGGCGACGTGATCGCCGCCCGCGCCGAGGGACGCGACCTCGACGCGCCGCGGTTCCGGGCGCGCGCCGACCACGGGCAGGTGCCGCAGGTGGTGTTCACCACCCCGGAGGTCGCGGCCGTGGGCCGCACCGCGGCCGACGCCCGCGCCGACGGCCTCGACGTCGAGGTGCTCGAGGTCGACATCGCCGTGGCCGGATCCGCGCTGGCGCGGGACGATTTCACCGGACGCGCCACCCTCGTGGTCGACCGCGCCGCCGACACCGTGGTGGGGGCGACGTTCGTGGGCACCGACGTCGCCGAGCTGCTGCACGCCGCGACGGTCGCGGTGGTCGCCGCGGTGCCGCTCGAGACGCTGTGGCATGCGGTACCGGCGTATCCGACGGTCGGCGAGGTGTGGTTGCGGCTGCTCGAGTCGCGCCGCCGCTGAGCGCGCCGGTCAGCGCGGCAGTCGCCGCCAGATCGGCCGCGGCAGCAGCCGCATCCCGACGAACACCGGCCGCAGCACAGCCGGCACCCACACCTCGCCGCGGCCGCGGCGCAACGCCCGCACCGTCGCGTCCGCGACCCGGTCCGGGGTGCTCGACAGCGGCGCGGGGCTCATCCCCTCGGTCATGCGGCCGACGACGAACCCGGGTCGCACCAGCAGCAGCGACACGCCGCTGCCGTGCAGCGCGTCCGCCAGGCCGGAGGCGAATCCGTCGAGACCGGCCTTCGCGGAGCCGTACACATAGTTCGCCCGGCGCACCCGCACCCCCGCCACCGACGAGAACACCACGATCCGGCCCGATCCCTGGGCCCGCAGATGCCCCGCCAGCCGCGTGAGCAGGGCCACGTGGGCGACGTAGTCGGTGTGCACGATCGCCACGGCATGGGCCGGGTCGTGTTCGGCGCGGTGCTGGTCGCCGAGGATGCCGAACGCGAGGACGGCGACGTCGATCGGCCCGTACAGCATCGCGAGGTCGGCGAGGGTCTGCTCGTGGGTGTCGAGCCGGTCGGCGTCGAACTCGACGGTGTGCACGGCGACGGCACCGGCGTCGAGCACGGCGCGGCGCTGCGCCTCGAGATCGCCGGCGCGGCGCGCGGCCAGGACCACGGTGCGGCCGCGGGCCAGCCGGGCGGCCACCGCCGTCCCGATCTCGCTGCGGCCCCCGAAGACGACGATCGAACCCTGCCCGTTGTTCACCGCACCAGTGTGCCGGGTGGCGCCGCGGGGCGCGCGGGCCGGGTTCGGCTACCGTCGCAGGCATGGCCCGCACCCCCGCCGCGCTCGGCGACGCCGCGTTGCAGTTCCTCACCGAATACCATCTCGGGACGCTGACGACCCTGCGCAAGGACGGCAGCCCGCACGTGGTGGCCGTCGGTTTCACGTGGGATCCGGAGGCCGGGGTGGTGCGGGTGATCACCGATGCGACCTCGCAGAAGGCGCTCAACGCCGACCGCCGCGGATACGGTGCCGTCAGTCAGGTCGAGCGGGGCCGCTGGCTCACCCTCGAGGGGCCCGCCCGGGTGCGGGCGGAACCGGAGGCCGTCGCCGAGGGGGTGCGTCGTTACACCGCGCGGTACCGGACGCCGCGGCCCAACCCGACGCGCGTGGTGGTGGAGATCACCGTGGCACGGGTGATGGGCTCGGTACTCGACAAGTAGGGTCGCTCACCCCGGCAGCACCGTCAGTCCGTGCGGACGGTGGTTGAGCGGCTCGCAGCCGTCCTCGGTGACCACCACGATGTCCTCGATGCGCGCACCCCACTCGCCGCGGAAGTAGATGCCCGGTTCGATGCTGAACGCCATCCCGGGCCGCAGCACGTCGGCATTGCCGTCGACGATGTACGGCTCCTCGTGGACGGACAGTCCGATGCCGTGCCCGGTCCGGTGCACGAAGACCTCGGCGAGGCCGTGCGCGGCGAGGGCGTCGCGGGCGGCGGCGTCGACCGAGGCGGCGGTGACCCCGGGCCGGACCGCGTCGACCGCCGCCTGCTGCGCCGCCTCGAGCAACGCCACCTTCGCCGCGACGTCGTCGGGGGGCGCGCCGAGGCTGTAGGTGCGGGTGGAGTCGGAGTAGTAGCCGGGCTCGACCGGGCCGCCGATGTCGACGACCACGACGTCGCCGGGTTCGAGGACCCGGTCGGAGACCTCGTGGTGGGGATCGGCGCCGTGCGGGCCGGACCCGACGATGACGAAGGCGGCCTCGGTGTGGCCCTCGGCGACGATCGCGGCGGTGATGTCGGCCGCGACCTGCGCCTCGGTGCGGCCGGGCCGCAGCCACCGCCCCATCTGCGCGTGCACCCGGTCGATGGCGGCGCCGGCGCGGCGCAGCGCCGCGACCTCCTCGTCGTCCTTGACCATGCGCAGCTGCCGCACCACCTCGGTCGCCAGCACGGGCGGCACCGCGAACCGGGCCGCGAGGGGCACCAGGTGCAGGGCGGGCATGGCGTCGACGACCGCGGTGCGCGGACGCTGCGGCAGCAGCGCGGCGACCTGCGCGTACGGGTCCTGTCCGTCGACCCAGTCGTGCACCGGCAGGTTCAGGTCCGTGGCCGCGGAGTCGGTGAGGGAGGCCAGCTCGAGGCGCGGCACGACGACGGACGCGCCCTGCCCGTCGGTGGGGATCACCAGGCAGGTGAGCCGCTCGAACGATTCCGCGCGTGAGCCGAGCAGGTAGCGCAGGTCCGGTCCGGGAGTGACGAGCAGCGCGTCGAGACCGGCGTCGTGGCCGAGGGCGGCGGCCCGGGCGAGGCGGTCGGCGTAGACGGGGGCGGGGAAGCGGCGCTCGGGGGAACTCATGCGGACAGCGTAGTGGCGTTTGGCAGGATGACCGGTGTGACTGCGACGCCGGCCTCCGCCGCCCCCGTGCCCCCCACCGGCCCGTTGATGCTGCTCGACGGGGCG
>NZ_AJFC01000354.1:0-6966 GCF_000256505.1 Rhodococcus sp. P14
CGGCCCGTTGATGCTGCTCGGGGGGGGGAGCCTGTGGTTCCGCGCGTTCCACGCGCTGCCCGAATCGCTCACCGCCCCGGACGGCCGCCCGGTCAACGCGGTGCGGGGGTTCACCGACATGGTGGCGTCGCTGATCACCAAGCATCGGCCGGCGCGGCTGGTGGTGTGCCTGGATCTGGACTGGCGGCCGGCGTTCCGGGTGGCGGCGGTGCCGAGTTACAAAGCGCACCGGGTGGCCGCCGGTTCGGACGGCACCGCCGAGGAGGTGCCGGCGGCGCTGCCGCCGCAGGTGCCGATGATCCTCGACGTGCTGGCCGCGGTCGGGCTCGCCACCGCCGGGGCGGCCGGGTTCGAGGCCGACGACGTGATCGGCACTCTCGCCGCCGGCGAGGCCCGAGACCCGGTGCTGGTGGTCAGCGGCGACCGGGATCTGCTGCAGGTGGTGCGCGGCGGCGCGGTGCCGGTGCGGGTGGTGTACGTCGGGCGGGGCCTGGCCAAGGCCGAGGTGTTCGGTCCGGCGGAGGTCGCGGCCCGGTACGGGCTTCCGCCCGGGCGGGCCGGAGCGGCCTACGCCGAGCTGGCGGCGCTGCGCGGGGACCCCTCGGACGGGTTGCCGGGCGTCAAGGGGATCGGGGAGAAGACCGCGTCGACGCTCCTGCAGGAGTACGGGTCGCTCGCGGCGCTGCGCGCGGCGGCCGCGGACCCGGCGTCGGGGCTGGCGAAGGGGGTGCGCGCCAAGCTGATCGACGCCGGCGAGTATCTGGACGCGGCGGTGCCGGTGGTGCGGGTGGCCACCGACGCTCCGGTCCGGGTGTCGCGCCCGGACACGATCCCGGGGGCCCCCGTCGATCCGCAGGGACTCGAGCGGCTGGCCCAGGATCTGGGGATCGGGCGGTCCGCCGCCCGGTTGACCGCGGCGGCGGCCGGGGTGTGAGGGCGACGGACCGGCGTGCTCAGTTGGGCCGGCTGACCTCGTAGGTGCCCTCGTCGTCGGTGAAGGTCAAGGTCACCGTCCGGAACTGCCCGTCCACCGTGAGGGTGCACTCGAAGCTGTTGCCCGCCTTGACTTCTTCACCGTCCGGGCACTGCACGTCGGAGACGTCGGTTGCGCCGTACGACTCGGTGAGGACCTTCTCGACGCCGGCCTGCGCGGCCTCGGGGTCGAGGGTGTCGGTGCCGCCGAAGAGCAGGACGGCGCCGATGATCGCCCCGATCAGCACGAGCGCAGCGACGGCCAGGCCGACGATCAGGCCGGTCTTCGACTTCGTCTGCGGTGCACCGGCATTCCACTGGTTCGCGCCGGTCGCCCCCCATTGCTGGCCTTGCGGCTGACCGGGCTGCTGCTGTCCCCACTGGCCCTGCTGCGGCTGGCCCTGCTGCGGTTGTCCCCACTGCTGGCCGGGCTGCTGTCCCCACTGCTGGCCTTGCGGCTGACCCGGTTGCTGCTGTCCCCACGGGCCCTGCTGCGGCTGGCCCTGCGGCGGTTGTCCCCACTGCTGGCCTTGCGGCTGACCGGGCTGCTGCTGTCCCCACTGGCCCTGTTGTGGCTGGCCCTGCTGCGGCTGCCCCCACTGCGGCTGGCCCTGCTGGGGCTGGCCTGGGCCCTGCTGAGCCCACGACTGCCCGGGAGCCTGGCCCTGCTGCGGTGTGCCGAACGCCTGCGTCGGTGCCGGCCCCTGCTCGGCTCCGGAGGACGGCGGGGGCGACGGCGCCCACTGCTTGGTCGAATCGTCGGAATCCTGCGGGTCGTGCGGACCGCTCATTGTCGCCTCCACCTGCCTTCGCTGTGTCCAATTACCGTAGTCGTAGCACCCCACCCATCACGAGGAAGCCGTGTGGCAGCGCGCGTATCAAACCACACGCGGTGTCTTCACGCCGCATCGACCGCGACGACACCGCGCCGGATCGCGCCGATCGCGCGGGCGGCCGTCTTGGCGAGCTGCGGGTCGACGGCGCCGGTGCGGATCTGATCGAGCAGATCGATGACCTGCCGGCACCAGCGCACGAAATCGCCCGCCGACAGGTCACGTCCGGCGGTGCCGGCGGCGAGCAGAGCCTCGGTCAACGACTGGGTGCTCACCCACGTGTAGATGGCGTCGACGAATCCGGGATCCGGTTCCCGGGTCGGGGGCAGCTTGAAGCGGACCTCGTCGGCGCGCAGCTGTCCGCACAGACGGACGGTGTCGGCGAGCGCGCGACGCAGCGGCCTGGTCGGCCCGTACTCGGTGGCGCCCTCCTCGGCGCGGGCTTCGTACACCACGGCCGAGACGACCGCGGCGAGCTCGGCGGGCGAGAGCCCGGCCCACACCCCGTGGCGCAGGCATTCGGCGACCAGCAGGTCGCTCTCGCTGTAGATGCGGGCGAGCCGCTCCCCCGCCTCGGTGGTCGACGGATCGTCGCCGGCGGTGAGGTAGCCCCGCTCGGTCAGCAACGCGACGATCCGCTCGAAGGTGCGTGCGAGGGAATTGGTGGTGGCCGCGGATTGGCGGCGCATCTGGGCCACCTCCCGGCCCAGCCGGTTGTAGCGTTCCCCGAGCCGGGCGAGACGGTCGAGATCGGGATGCTGGTGGGCCGGATGCCGGCGCAGCCGCCGCCGCAGCGTGTCGATTTCGCGGCTGTCGCCGTGCTTGGCGCGCTTGGGTCGGCGCGGCGCGGAAATCCCGGTGCTGCGCAGCGCCGATGCGAGGTCCCGGCGGGCCCGGGCGGTGCGGGCGTCGGCGTGCCGGGGCAGCCGGAGCTTCCCCAAGGCGGTCGCCGGGGCCGGGAAGTCCGCGGCCGACACCCGGCCGGACCAGGCGTCCGCGGTGACCACGAGCGGCCGGGGATCGGTGACATCGGTGTCGGTCTCGAGGACGACGGCCAGGCCGGTGCGTCGGCCGCCGGGGATGGCGACGATGTCGCCGCGGCGCAGCGCGAGCAGCGACGCGACCGCCGCCTGCCGGCGGTCCTGCCGCGCCTGGCGTTCGCGGGCACGTTCGAGCTGGGTCAGTTCCTCGCGCAGCTGCAGGTAGTCGAGGATCTCGCCGTCCTCGCCGCCGAGCTGGTCGCGCAGCTTGGCGAGGGTCTTCTCGTTGCGCTCGATGCCACGGGTCAGGCCGACGACCGACTTGTCCGCCTGGAACTGCGCGAAGGACCGTTCCAGCAGTGCCCGCGAGTGTTCGGCGCCGACCGCGTCGATCAGGTTGACCGCCATGTTGTACGACGGGCGGAACGAGCTGCGCAGCGGGAACGTGCGGGTGGAGGCGAGCCCGGCGACGTCGGCGGGCTCGAGACCCGGCTGCCACAGCACCACCGCGTGGCCCTCGACGTCGATGCCGCGCCGTCCGGCCCGCCCGGTGAGCTGGGTGTACTCGCCCGGGGTGAGTTCGGCGTGGGTTTCGCCGTTGTACTTGACCAGCTTCTCGAGCACCACGGTGCGGGCCGGCATGTTGATGCCCAGGGCGAGGGTTTCGGTGGCGAACACCGCGCGCACCAGGCCGCGGACGAACAGATCCTCGACGGTGTGCCGGAACGCCGGGAGCATGCCGGCATGGTGGGCGGCGATGCCGCGTTCGAGGGCGGCGCGCCACTCCCGGAAGCCGAGCACCTCGAGGTCGGCGCGCGGCAGGTCGCCGGTGTGCTCGTCGACGACCGCCCGGATCTGCGCGATCTCGGCCTCGGAGGTCAGGTGCAGCCCGGCGCGCAGGCACTGACCGACGGCGGCGTCGCAGCCGGCGCGGCTGAAGACGAACGTGATCGCCGGCAACAACCCTTCCCGGTCGAGGCGGGCGACGACCTCCGGGCGCGGCAGCGGCCGGAACCCGATGCGCCCGCGGGGCCCGCCCCACCGGCCGGCCGAGTCGAGGGCGGCGCGGCGGCGCACCTGCTCGACGAGTTCCCGGTTGACCACGACCCCGCGGCGACCGGTGCCGTCCGCCGCGTCCGGGTGTGCGGCGGATTCGAACAGGTCGAAGATGCGGGGACCGACCATGACGTGCTGGTGCAGCGGAATGGGCCGCACCTCGTCGACGACGACGGCGGTGTCCCCGCGCACGGTCTCCATCCAGTCACCGAACTCCTCGGCGTTGGAGACGGTCGCGGACAGGCTGACCAGGCGCACGTCCTCGGGCAGGTGCAGGATGACCTCCTCCCACACCGCGCCGCGGAACCGGTCGGCGAGGAAGTGCACCTCGTCCATCACCACGTGGGTCAGCCCGATCAGGGTGGTCGAGGACGCGTAGAGCATGTTGCGCAGCACCTCGGTGGTCATCACCACCACCGGGGCGTCCGGGTTGACGGACTGATCACCGGTGAGCAGCCCGACCGCGGCCTTGCCGTAGCGGGCGACCAGATCGGCATACTTCTGGTTGCTCAGTGCCTTGATGGGGGTGGTGTAGAAGCACTTGCTGCCGGCACGCAGCGCCAGATGCACGGCGAACTCCCCGACCACGGTCTTGCCGGCGCCGGTGGGGGCGCACACGAGCACGCCGTGCCCGCCCTCGAGGGCGCGGCAGGCCTGCACCTGGAACGGGTCGAGCGGGAAGGGCAGCCCGGCGGTGAACTCGGCGAGCCGGGACGCCGGCGGGGGCGTGGTGGATCCGGTGTCGGGGGAATCGGTCACAGGCGACTAGAGGGTGTCGGAGTAGTCGGCGGACGCGGGCCCGGGCGGCGGCGTGGAGGTGGGCGCCGGCACCGGGGCCGGCGGGGTGATCGGCGAGCTCTCGTCGTCGTCGAGGTCACCCCAGCCCTGTTCCCGGTCGCGGCGGGCACGGCGCTTGTCGTTGAGGCGGGCGATCTGGATGGCCAGCTCGAGCAGCACGGTCAGGGCCGCGGCCAGCGCCAGCATCGAGAACGGGTCCTGCCCCGGGGTGGCGACGGCCGCGAAGACGAACATCGCCATGATCAGCCCCCGCCGCCACGCCTTGAGCTTGGCGTAGCTGAGGATCCCGACGGCGTTGAGGGCGACGATGACGAGGGGGATCTCGAAGGACACCCCGAAGATCACGAGCAGGTTGATGATGAACCCGAAGTACTCCGAGCCCGACAGCGCGGTGACCTGCACGTCGTTGCCGACGGTGAGCAGGAACGACAACGCGTGCGAGACCACCAGGTAGGCCAGGACGGCGCCCGCGACGAACAGTGCCGCGCCGGAGACGACGAACCCGATCGCGTAGCGGCGTTCCTTCGCATACAGCCCGGGGGTGATGAACGCCCACAGCTCGTACAGCCAGATCGGGCAGGCGAGCACGATGCCCGCGGTCAGCGCCACCTTCAGCCGCAGCATGAACTGCTCGAACGGCCCGGTGGCGAGCAGCCGGCAGCTGTCGTCGGGGCTGATGTCGGCGCGCGCGGACGCCGGCAGATCACAGTAGGGGCCCCGCAGGATCTCGCCGAGGCTCGGCAGCCCGAACAGGCTGGTGCTGTACCAGACGAACCCGACGATCGTGGTGAGGACCACCGCGGCGAGGGCGATGAGCAGACGGGTGCGCAGTTCGTAGAGGTGCTCGACCAGCGACATGGTGCCGTCGGGATTGGTCTTGCGTCGGCTTCGACGCGGATCGAACGGGATGCGCACGGTGCGGTTCTCAGCTCCTGTCACGGCCGCCGGGATCAGCGGAGGACCGGGACATCCGCGCGGATGTCCCGGTCAGGGTAGTACGGTCAGGCCGAACGCGATTCGGGCTGCGACGTCTGCGTCTGCGGCTCCACGGGGGCCTGGGGCGGCTGGGCCGGCGGCAACGGGCTCGGAGCCGGCTGCTGCGCGGGGCGCGCATCGTCGTTCTGCATCTCCTTGACCTCGCTCTTGAAGATGCGCAGCGACCGGCCGAGACCGCGGGCCGCATCGGGCAGCTTCTTCGAACCGAACAGGATGATCACGACGATCGCGACGATGGCCCAGTGCCAGGGGCTCATTGCACCCATTATCAACCTCCACTGATCTGCTGGCGTCGATGCTACCGGACCGCCCCTGCCGCGGCGCGCCGCACAGGGGCGTTCACAGGGAGTTCGCAGCGGCTTCACACACCGTTCCCGGCGAGCGCGTCGTACGCCGTCAGCGCCGCCTGCGCCCGGTCCCGCACCGCCGCGACCAGCTCCGGCGGGCCGAGCACCCGCACCCCCGCGCCGAGGCCGACGGCCAGGCGCGCCATCCAGTCCAGCGACGCGTAGTGCATCACCGCGTCGACGACGCCGTCCTCGTGGGCCTGCACATCGGTGAGCGGATAGTAGTCGAGCAGCCACCCGTAGCCGGACTCGATGCGCAACCGTGCCGCCGGCAGCGCCGGGTCCCCCGCGAACAGGTCGAGGTGGTCGTCCTCGTCCAGCGCCCGCTCGGGCGGATCCGCCGGTTCGTCGAGTTCGGTGGCGGCGTCGATGCGGTCGAACCGGAACAGCCGCACCCCGTCGGCGGCGCGGCACCAGGCCTGCAGGTAGGTCTGCTCCCCGACCAGCACGATCCGGATCGGATCGACGTCGCGTTCGGACACCGCGTCGCGGGAGGCCGAATAGTAGGTCAGGTGCAGCGCCCGGCCGTGCTGCACGGCCGACCGCACCGTCGCCGCCACCGGATCCTCGGCGACCGGAGGTGGGGGGGCCGGGGGGCGGGCGGTGGCCGCGGCCGTGCCGGCCGCCGCCTCGATCTTCGCGATCGCCCCGAGCGCCGCGGTGGGGTCGACCACACCGGGCATCTCCACCAGCGACCGCAACGCCACCAGCAGCGCCGTGGCCTCGGTGGACGTCAGCCGCAGCGGCCGGTCGATCCCGGCGGTGAAGGTGACCACGATGCTGTCCTCGGAGAACGACAGATCGATCAGGTCGCCGGGACCGTAGCCGGGCAGCCCGCACACCCACAGCTGATTCAGGTCGTCCATGATCTGCTTCGGGGTGACCCCGAGATCGCGCGCGGCCTCGGCGGCGCTGATCCCCGGATGGGCCAGGAAGTAGGGCACCAGGTTCAGCAGCCGGGTCAGCCGACCGGACAGACGTGTG
>NZ_AJFC01000355.1:0-3781 GCF_000256505.1 Rhodococcus sp. P14
AGCACCCGGGCCAGGGTGCGGCGCACCTCCTCGCGCAACTCCGGCGGGTCGAGCACCAGCGCGTCGGCGCCCTGCCCGGCGATCACCCGCCCGATCCACTCCCACGACCGCACCGGCACGTCCAGGACCGTGCCGGGCCGGGCGCCCACCACGCGGCGCTCGTGCTCGGTGCCGAGCCGGCGCAGTTCGAATGCGCGCCCGTCCGCGACCCACACCCGGGCATGACCGGTCACGTCGCCGGTGGCGGTGGCGGCGCGGGCGTGCGCCCGCAGGTCCACCCCCTCGGGGATCCGCACGGCGCCGGCAGGACCGAACTCGGTGATGTCGTCGTCGATCCGGGAGAGCCGGAAGGTGCGCGGCGCCCCCCGGTCCCGGTCGAACCCCACCAGATACCAGCGACCGTGCACCGTGACCACCCCCCACGGCTCGACGGTGCGCTCGGTCCACGGGTCGGTCGGGGAACTGCGGTGCCGGAACCGCACCGCGCGGCGCGCGTCGACGGCGGCGAGCAACCGCCCCAGCACCGGCTCGGAACCGCGACTGCGGGTGGGCATCGCGGTGATCGCGCCCGCCGGATCGGCATCGACCTGCACCCCGGCGGCGCGCAGCTTGAGCAGCGCGCCCTGCGCCGCGGAGGTGAGCTCCGGCGACTCCCACAGCGCCGCCGCCACCGCGACCGCCGCGGCCTCGGCGCTGGTCAGTTCGATCTCGGGCAGTTCGTAGGCGTCGCGGTTGATGCGGTAGCCCTCGACGGTGGAGAACCGGGACGGCATGCCGGTCTCGAGGGGGATCCCCAGATCGCGCAGCTCGTTCTTGTCGCGTTCGAACATGCGGCTGAACGCCTCGTCGCTGCCCGAGTCGTCGTATCCGGCGACGGAGGCGCGGATCTTCTCGGCGGTGAGGAACTGGCGGGTGGACAACAGGCAGATGACCAGGTTCACCAGCCGCTCGACTTTGGAATTCGCCACGCGGTGCAGCCTAATCCCCCGCCCGCCGGTCGACCCGGTTACCGGACGCAGGCCCCTCTGCCGGCGACCCCGGGGCGCCCCTACATCGAGGCGATGAGCCGTTCGACGCGTTCGTCGACCGAGCGGAACGGGTCCTTGCACAGGACCGTGCGCTGCGCCTGATCGTTGAGCTTGAGGTGCACCCAGTCCACGGTGAAGTCGCGGCCCGCGTCCTGCGCGGCGGCGATGAAGTCGCCGCGCAGCTTCGCCCGGGTGGTCTGCGGCGGGGTGTGCACGGCCGCGTCGACGGACTCGTCGTCGGTCAGCCGCGTGGCCAGGCCCTTGCGCTGAAGCAGGTCGAACACCCCGCGCCCGCGTTTGATGTCGTGGTACGCCAGGTCCAGCTGGGCGATCTTCGGGTCGGACAGCTCCAGGTCGTAGCGGTCCTGGTAGCGCTGGAACAGCTTGCGCTTGATCACCCAGTCGACCTCGGTTTCGACCTTCGCGAAGTCCTGCGACTCGACCGCGTCGAGCACCCGGCCCCACAGATCCACCACCTGCTCGACGTGCGGATCGGGTTCGCGGGTGCGCAGGTACTCCACCGCCCGGCCGTGATACTCGCGCTGGATGTCGAGGGCGCTGGCCTGCCGGCCACCGGCCAGGCGCACCGGCCTGCGCCCGGTCAGGTCGTGGCTGACCTCCCGGATGGCCCGGATCGGATTGTCGAGCGCGAAGTCGCGGAACGCCACCCCGGCCTCGATCATCTCGAGCACCAGCGACGCGGAGCCGACCTTGAGCATCGTGGTGGTCTCGGACATGTTCGAGTCCCCGACGATCACGTGCAACCGCCGGTACTTCTCGGCGTCGGCGTGCGGCTCGTCGCGGGTGTTGATGATCGGCCGGGACCGGGTGGTCGCCGACGACACGCCCTCCCAGATGTGCTCGGCGCGCTGCGACAGGCAGAACGTGGCCGCCTTGGGGGTCTGCAGCACCTTCCCGGCGCCGCAGATCAACTGCCGCGTCACCAGGAACGGCAGCAGCACGTCCGAGATGCGGGAGAACTCCCCCGCCCGCACCACGAGGTAGTTCTCGTGGCAGCCGTAGGAGTTGCCGGCCGAGTCGGTGTTGTTCTTGAACAGGTAGATGTCCCCGCCGATGCCCTCCTCGGCGAGGCGCTGCTCGGCGTCGATCAGCAGTTCCTCGAGCACCCGCTCGCCGGCGTGATCGTGCTCGACGAGCTGGAGAAGGTCGTCGCATTCGGCCGTGGCGTACTCCGGGTGCGACCCGACGTCCAGGTACAGGCGCGCCCCGTTGCGGAGGAACACGTTCGAGCTGCGCCCCCAGGACACCACCCGGCGGAACAGATACCGGGCGACCTCGTCCGGGCTCAGCCGCCGGTGCCCGTGGAAGGTGCACGTGACGCCGAACTCCGTCTCGATGCCCATGATTCGTCGCTGCACACTTCGACAGTACCGCGCGGAATCACCGAGCATGAGCCGCAACGGGATTACCGTCGAACCCGTGATGTTCGCCCCCGCACCGTTGACACGCCTGGACCGGTCCCTGTTCGCGGGCAGCGCCGCCCTGCGGCCCTCCCCCGCCGACCCCGTGCTGCGCGGCCTGAGCCGCGCCGCCGACCACGGTCGGCTGTGGCTGGGCTGCGCCGCGGCGTGCGCCGCGATGGGCGGACGGCCCCGGCGCGGCGCCGTCCGCGGCCTGCTGGCCCTGGGCGGGGCCAGCGCCCTGGCCAACGGGGTGCTCAAGCCGCTGCTGCCGCGCCGCCGCCCCCCGGCCCGGCAGGACGGGCCGCTGCGCCGCTCGCTGCCGACGCCACGCTCGTCGTCGTTCCCGTCCGGGCATTCGGCGTCGGCGGCGGCCTTCGCCACCGGGATGGCCCTCGAATCCCCGCTGGCGGGGGCCGTGCTCGCGCCGGTGGCCGCGGCGGTCGCCTACTCCCGGGTGCACACCGGGGTGCACTGGCCGGCCGACGTGGTCACCGGCGTCGCCCTCGGCACGGCGGTGGCCCTGGCCACACGGCGCTGGTGGGCGGTCCGCACCGAGGAGCCCGCCCGGCTGGGCCCACCCGCCCCGGCCCCCGCCCTGCCGCAGGGCCGGGACCTGCTGGTGCTGGTCAACCCCGACGCGGGCCGGGACGACGGCGCGGACGCGATCGCCGCGGCGCTGCCCCGGGCACGGGTGATCGTCCTCGACCCGGACCAGGAGTTCACCGCCCAACTCGACCGGTACGTCGCCGAGCACGCCCCGGCGGCGCTCGGCGTACACGGCGGGGACGGCACCGTGCGGGCCGCGGCCGGCGCGGCCGTGGCGCACGGCCTGCCGCTGGCGGTGTTCCCGGGCGGCACCCTGAACCATTTCGCGCGCGACGCCGGGCTGCTCGACCTGGAGCAGACCGTGTGCGCGGTCGAGCGCGGGCAGGCCCAGCGCGTGGATCTCGGCCGGGTACAGGTCGACAGGTCCGGGCCGGAGGGTGGCCCGGTGTTCGTCAACACCGCCAGCGTGGGCGGCTATCCGGACTCGGTGCGGCTGCGCGAACGCTGGGAGCCGCGGATCGGCAAGTGGCCGGCCGCCGCGGCGGCGTTGGCCGCGGTCCTCGCGACCGCGAGCCCGCTGCGGGTGTCGCTGGACGGGGTGCCCACCGCGGTGTGGTTGCTGTTCGTCGGCAACGGACGGTACGCACCGGACGATCGGGTGCCGATGTCACGGCCCCGCCTCGACACCGGGACCCTGGACGTGCGGTATCTGCGGGCCGATCTGCACTGGTCGCGGACGCGACTGCTCGCGGCCGCGGCCACCGGCAGGCCCGCCCGGGGCCC
>NZ_AJFC01000356.1:0-5403 GCF_000256505.1 Rhodococcus sp. P14
CCCCGATCCACGTGCGGCGCGATGCGCCGGCGCTGTCGGTGCGGGTGCGTGACGGGCGGGTCGCCCTGGCCACCGACGGTGAGGTCCTCGCCGAGGGCACGCGGTTCGAGTTCCGCAGCGCCCCCGGCGCGCTGACCGTCTACCGGCCCGTCGATCAGGAACCCTGAGCGGGCTCCGCTCCGTCCGCCCCGGCGGTGTCACTGCCCGCCCCGGCGGTGTCACTGCCCGGCCCGGCGGTGTCACTGCCCGGCAGCAACTGGTCGAGCGCGGCGCCGGTGATGCGGCGGAACGCGCGGCGCGGGCGGGGCTTCTCGAGCACCGCCACCTCGAGTTCGGCGCGGCCGAGCACCCGGGTGCCGTTCTCGGGTCCGGCGGCGGGCACCTGCTGCAAGGCCTGCACCGCGACCTGCACCGCCTCGGCGAGGGACAGCCCCGGCCGGTACGACTCGCGTAGCGCGGTGGCGATGGGTTCGGTGTGCCCACCCATCACCACGAACTGCGGTTCGTCGACGATCGACCCGTCGTAGGTGATGCGGTACAGCTGCGCCGTGTCGGCGGACTCGGCGCGGCCGACCTCGGCGACGCAGATCTCCACCTCGTACGGCTTGGGCTGCTCGGTGAAGATGGTGCCCAGGGTCTGGGCGTAGGCGTTGGCCAGCGACCGCACGGTCACATCGCGCCGGTCGTAGGAATAGCCGCGCATGTCGGCGTGCACGATCCCGGCGCGCCGCAGGTTCTCGAACTCGTTGTACTTGCCGACCGCGGCGAATCCGATGCGGTCGTACAGTTCACTGACCTTGTGCAGGGCCTTCGACGGGTTCTCGGCAACGAACACCACCCCGTCGGCGTAGATCAGCACGACCACACTGCGGCCCCGCGCGATGCCCTTGCGCGCCAGTTCCGAGCGATCGCGCATGATCTGCTCGGCGGACGCATAGTACGGCAGCGTCACAGCGCACCTCCCTGCCCGGACTCGGTGACGGTGCGGTCCGCGACGACGGTGCGGGCCAGCTCGGACAATGTCTGCTCCGGTACCTCGACGGCGCCGTCGGCGGTGATGACCACCGCGGTGGGATAGATGCCGCGGGCGGTGTCCGGGCCGCCGGTGGCGGTGTCGTCGTCGGCGGCGTCGTAGAGGGCCTCGACGACGGTGCGCAGCGCCGCCGCCTGGTCCGCGTCGGCGCGGTAGAGCTTCTTGAGCGACGACTTGGCGAACAACGACCCCGAGCCCACCGCGTGGTAGCCGGCGCGCTCCTCGTAGCGGCCCCCCACCACGTCGTAGGACACGATCCGGCCGGCGCGCTGCGGGTCCGGCGCCTCGAGGTCGTAGCCGACCAGCAGCGGGACCACCGCCAGGCCCTGCATCGCGGCCCCGAGGTTGCCGCGCACCATCGACGACAACCGGTTGGCCTTACCGTCGAAGGTCAGCGGGACACCTTCGATCTTCTCGTAGTGCTCGAGTTCCACCGCGAACAGGCGCACGAGCTCGACGGCCAGCCCGGCGGTGCCGGCGATCCCGGCCGCGGAGTAGCTGTCGGTGACGAACACCTTCTGCACGTCCCGGCTGGCCACCATGTTGCCCATGGTGGCGCGCCGGTCACCGGCGATCAGCACCCCACCGGCGAACGTCACCGCGACGATCGTGGTGCCGTGCGGGGCGATGTCCGCGTCGGCGCCGCGCAGCCCGGGACGGTTCTCCGGCAGCAGTTCCGGCGCGTGCAGGCGCAGGTGGTCGGAGAACGAGGACAGCGGGGAACCGAACGGCATGTGCGGCGGGTGGACGGGGAACGGGATCGGCGAACGCTCCGCTGTCACTGGCCGCCCTTCTGCACGTACGCACGCACGAAGTCCTCGGCGTTCTCCTCGAGCACGTCGTCGATCTCGTCGAGCAGGTCGTCGGTCTCGGCCGCGAGCTTCTCGCGTCGTTCCTGACCGGCACCGCCGTCGCCGACGACCTCGTCGTCGTCGCCTCCGCCACCGCGTGTGGTCCGCTCCTGAGCCATAGCGGTCGACCTCCTCGTTCGTTCGTGGGGCCCGCCCCGGCCGCGACCGGCGCGAGCACCGACTGCTCGGACCTCCACCCTACCGAGCAGATGCGACACTCCGCGCGACTACGCGCGTGTCGCGCCCGCCCGGGCGGGTCAGCTGGTCAGTTCGTCGACCAGCGCGGCCGCCGAATCCACCGAGTCGAGCAACTTGCCGACGTGCGCGCGGCTGCCGCGCAGCGGCTCGAGGGTGGGGATGCGCACCAGCGATTCGCCGCCCAGGTCGAAGATCACCGAGTCCCAGCTGGCGGCGGCGATGTCGGCGCCGAACCGGCGCAGGCATTCGCCGCGGAAGAACGCGCGGGTGTCCGACGGCGGGGTATGCACCGCGTCGAGCACATCCTGCTCGGCGACCAGGCGCTCCATCGAGCCGCGGGCGACGAGCCGGTTGTACAGGCCCTTGTCCAGCCGCACGTCGGAGTACTGCAGGTCCACCAGATGCAGCCGCGGCGCCGACCACGCCAGGCCCTCCCGGTTGCGGAACCCCTCGAGCAGGCGCAGTTTCGCCGGCCAGTCCAGCAGGTGCGCGCAGTCCATGGGGTCGCGTTCGAGCAGGTCCAGGACCATCGCCCACTTGTCGAGGATGTCGCGGACCCGCTTGTCGTCGGTGCCGTCGTGGAACGTCGCGACCCGCTCGTGGTAGATCCGCTGCAGGGCCAGGCCGGTCAGCTCCCGGCCGTCGGTCAGGGCCACGGTCTTGCGCAGCGTGGGGTCGTGGCTGATGTGGTGCACGGCGGTGACCGGCCGCGCCAGCTGCAGATCCGACAGGTCCACACCGGCCTCGATCAGATCCAGCACCAGCGCGGTGGTGCCGACCTTGAGGTAGGTCGACATCTCGGCGAGGTTGGCGTCGCCGATGATCACATGCAGGCGCCGGTACTTGTCGGCATCGGCGTGCGGCTCGTCGCGGGTGTTGATGATGCCCCGCTTGAGGGTGGTCTCGAGCCCGACCTCGACCTCGATGTAGTCGGCGCGCTGCGACAACTGGAAGCCCGCCTCGTCGCCGGACTGGCCGATGCCGACCCGGCCGGAGCCGGTGATCACCTGCCGGGAGACGAAGAACGGGGTCAACCCCGCGACCACCGCCGAGAACGGCGTGTCGCGGGCCATGAGGTAGTTCTCGTGGGTGCCGTACGAGGCGCCCTTGCCGTCGACGTTGTTCTTGTACAACTGCAGGCGCGGCGCGCCGGGCACGCTCGAGGCGTGCCGGGCGGCCGCCTCCATCACCCGTTCGCCGGCCTTGTCCCAGATGACCGCGTCGAGGGGGTCGGTGACCTCCGGCGCCGAGTACTCCGGGTGGGCGTGGTCGACGTACAGCCGGGCGCCGTTGGTGAGGATCATGTTGGCGGCGCCGACCTCGTCGGCGTCGATGACCGGGGCCGGGCCGTTGAACCGGCCCAGGTCGAAGCCGCGGGCGTCGCGCAGGGGAGATTCGACCTCGTAGTCCCAGCGGGTGCGCTTGGCGCGGGGCACACCCTCAGCGGCCGCGTACGCCAGCACCGCCTGGGTGGACGTGAGGATCGGGTTCGCTGTGGGCTCGTTGGGTGAGGAGATCCCGTACTCGACCTCGATGCCGATGATCCGCTGCATGACGTCGAGGTTAGGCGATCGGCGCCGGGCCGGGCGGGCCGGGACGGACGGAAGGTGGGGCGACGGCGGTGTCGAGAAACTCCACCGAGCCGGTCGCGCGCAGAACCTGGCGGACCCCGGGCGGCGCCCAGCCCGCCGTCGGGTCGCGGCCGACGACGGGGTCGACGAGGTCGAGACGGCGGCCGCGGTGGTGCAGGGTGCAGCCGCCCGCGGCACGCACGTTGCGCACCCAGTCGGTCCGGGAACCGTAGGTCAGTGCGATGCGGTAGCCGCCTGCGCGGCCGAACACCAGCACCGGGGTGCGATAGCGGCACCCGCTGCGCCGGCCGCGATGTTCGACGACCGCCGTGCCCGGCAGGTGCCCGGCGACGGGCCGGGCGAGCCGGTTGGTGACCACCCGGTTGAACCGGGCGAGGGCAAAGGGCAGCGGCACGCTCACCCTCCTGCCGGTCGCGTCGGGGCCCGGTGGGGCCGCCGCTCGGTGCGGCGGCCCCACCGGGACGGCGTCACAGGTACTGGCCGGTGTTCGACTCGGTGTCGATCGCCCGGCTGGCGCTGGCGTTCTTACCGGTGACCAGGGTACGGATGTAGACGATGCGTTCGCCCTTCTTGCCCGAGATCCGTGCCCAGTCGTCCGGGTTGGTGGTGTTGGGCAGGTCCTCGTTCTCGGCGAATTCGTCGACGATGGAGTCGAGCAGGTGCTGCACCCGCAGACCCGGTGCCCCGGTCTCGAGCACCGACTTGATCGCGTACTTCTTGGCGCGGTCGACGATGTTCTGGATCATCGCCCCGGAGTTGAAGTCCTTGAAGTACAGGACCTCCTTGTCACCGTTGGCGTACGTCACCTCGAGGAAGCGGTTCTCCTCGCTCTCGGCGTACATCCGGTCGACGACCCGTTCGATCATCGCGCGCACGCACGCACCGCGGTGCCCGCCGAACTCGGCGAGGTCGTCGGCGTGCACCGGCAGTCCCTCGGTGAGGTACTTGGAGAAGATGTCCAGTGCCGCCTCGGCGTCGGGCCGTTCGATCTTGATCTTCACGTCGAGCCGGCCGGGCCGCAGGATCGCCGGGTCGATCATGTCCTCCCGGTTGGACGCGCCGATCACGATGACGTTCTCGAGGCCCTCGACACCGTCGATCTCCGACAGCAGCTGCGGCACCACCGTGGTCTCGACGTCGGAGGACACCCCGGAGCCGCGGGTGCGGAAGATCGAGTCCATCTCGTCGAAGAACACGATCACCGGGGTGCCTTCGGACGCCTTCTCCCGCGCCCGCTGGAAGATCAACCGGATGTGGCGTTCGGTCTCGCCGACGAACTTGTTGAGCAGTTCGGGGCCCTTGATGTTGAGGAAGTAGGACTTGGCCTCCTTCGAATCCTCGCCGCGGGCCTCGGCGATCTTCTTGGCGAGCGAATTGGCGACGGCCTTGGCGATGAGGGTCTTGCCGCAGCCGGGCGGGCCGTAGAGCAGCACCCCCTTGGGTGGGCGCAGCGCGTATTCCCGGAACAGGTCCTTGTGCAGGAACGGCAGTTCCACCGCGTCGCGGATCTGTTCGATCTGCCGGCCGAGGCCACCGATGTCGTTGTAGTCGACGTCGGGAACCTCTTCGAGGACGAGGTCCTCGACCTCGGCCTTGGGGATGCGCTCGAAGGCGTACCCGGCCTTGCTGTCGACCAGCAGCGAGTCGCCCGGCCGCAGCTTGAACGACGCTTCGGTGTCCTCGCCGCCCTCGCCGACCTCGACGATCCCGGCCGCGGCTGCCGCCCCCG
>NZ_AJFC01000357.1:0-11089 GCF_000256505.1 Rhodococcus sp. P14
TCCTCGTCGGCGTGTCCGACCACGAGGGCGCGGGTGCCGTCGTCGAGGACCTCGCGCAAGGTGGTGATCTCCCCGACCCGCTCGAAGCCGCCGGCTTCGACGACGGTCAGCGCCTCGTTCAACCGGACCGTCTGTCCGGAGACGAACGACTCGGGTTCGAGGTTCGGGGACACGGTGACCCGCATCTTGCGGCCGGAGGTGAACACGTCCACGGTCTGGTCGTCGTAGATGCCGAGCAGCACCCCGTAACCGCTGGGGGGCTGACCGAGCCGGTCGACTTCCTCGCGCAGGGTGATCAGCTGCTGGCGGGCCTCTTTGAGGGTGTCCATCAGCTTGCCGTTGCGCACGGTCAGGGAGTCGATCCGGGCCTCGAGGTCACGGACCTGTTCGGACGGTTCGACGAGCCGCCGCCGCAGGGCGGTCGCCTCGGCGCGCAGCGCTTCGAGTTCTTGTGCCGCCGCAACCGAATCCGGGTTCTCTGTCGAGCTCATGTGCGACTCCCTCCACTATCGGTCATTCCACGCTACCGGCAGACGGCCGACTGTGTGGTGCGACGCGAAATCGGCATGCTGCGAATGCGTGTCGGATTCCTCACGGCGGCGACCCGGGACCCCACGACCGATGTTAGCCTTGCCTTTCTCGCAGCCGGGTCGAAAGGACTTCCGTGACCACTCGCACCAGGTGGGCAGCTGCCGCCGTCGCCGCCACCGCACTGACCGCGCTGCCGGCCTGCGCCACCGGCGACTCCACCGGTGCCGGCGGGTCGTCCACCGCCGTCCAGTCCACCGCCGCCCCGTCCACCGCCGCCCCGTCCGCCGCGTCCGCGGCCGAACTCGACGCCGTGCTGGCGACGTTCTTCGACCCGGCGGTGCCGGCGGCCGACAAGACCGTGATCGTCGAGAACGGCGCGGCGCGGGCCGCGCTGCTCGAACAGTTCAACGGGGTGCTCGCCGGCTACCCGCTCACCGCCGACGTCGACACCGTCGAGTCCGTCGACGGCGACACGGTCACGGCGACCGTGCAGGTCACCGGCCCGCACGGCGGCGCCCCGATGCCGATGACGTTCGAGCGGGAGGACGGAACCTGGCACCTGGCGGACGAGAGCACCTGCCAGGTCCTGGCGATGGGGTCCCTGACCTGCCGGTGACCGAGCGCTCGGCCCCCGGCCGGATCAGCCCTTGCTCGGCCGGCGCTGCGGCTTCGGCGTGACGGTGCCCTCGGCGAGACGGCGGGCGCTGACCAGGAACGCGGTGTGCCCCTGCATCCGGTGCTCCGGCCGCACCGCCAGACCCACCACGTGCCAGCCGCGCACCATCGACTCCCACGACCGCGGTTCCGTCCAGCAGGTCTGCTCCCGCAGCGCCTCGACCACCTTCGACAGCTGAGTCACCGTCGCCACGTACACGATCAGCACCCCACCGGGCACCAGCGCCTTCGCCGCCGTCGGCAGGGCATCCCACGGGGCCAGCATGTCCAGCACCACCCGGTCGACCGGACCGTGCCGGTCCAGGTCGTAGTCCGCGACGTCCCCCACCGTCAGATCCCAGTTCCCGGGACGCTGCCCGAAGAAGGTCTCGACGTTGCGCACCGCGTGCTCGGCGTGATCCTCGCGCACCTCGTAGGACACCACCCGGCCGGTCGGTCCCACCGCCCGCAGCAGCGAACAGGTCAGCGCACCCGAACCGGCACCGGCCTCGAGTACCCGGGCGCCGGGGAACACATCACCCTCGTGCACGATCTGCGCGGCGTCCTTCGGGTAGATCACCTGCGCCCCACGCGGCATGGACAGCACGTAGTCCGTCAGCAGCGGCCGCAACGCCAGATACGGGGTGCCGTTCGTGGAGGTGACGACGCTGCCCTCGTCCGCGCCGAGCAGCGCGTCGTGCAGGATCCCGCCCCGGTGGGTGTGGAACTCCTTGCCCGCCTCGAGCACCACCGTGTACTTGCGGCCCTTGGCGTCGGTGAGCTGCACCCGGTCACCGACCTCGAACGGTCCGCTGCGCCCGAGTCCACCTGCTGCCATCGCCGTATCCACCTTCGTCCGCTCCACCGGTACCGACACCGTGTCGGTCCCGGGCCATACCCTGCCAGGTGTGAACCCGGCCGCGACCACGCCCCCCACCGACGACCGGCCCGCGGCACCGCGACCACCGGCGCTGTCGCCGTCCCGTGCCGCCGACTTCAAACGCTGCCCCCTGCTCTACCGGTTCCGGGCGATCGACCGCATCCCGGAGGTCCCGTCGCGAGCCCAGCTGCGCGGCAGTCTCGTCCACGCAGCCCTCGAAGCGTTGTTCACCCTGCCCGCCGCCGACCGGCTGCCCGCCCCGGCCGCCGAGCTGGTGGCACCGGCCTGGCGGCGGCTCGTCGAGCACGAACCCGCCCTCGCCGAGGTGATCGGCGAGGACCAGCGCGACCGGTTCCTCGCCGAGGCCCGTGCCCTGCTCGCCCGCTACTTCACCCTCGAGGACCCCACCGCGTTCACCCCCGAGGAGTGCGAGCTGCGGGTGGAGACCGACCTGGACGACGGGCCGCGGCTGCGCGGCTTCGTCGACCGGCTCGACATCTCCCCGCAGGGCCTGCTGCGCGTGGTCGACTACAAGACCGGCCGCTCCCCCCGGCCCGACGGCGAGGCGGCGGCACTGTTCCAACTGAAGTTCTACGCCCTGGTGATGCTGCGCACCCGCGGCGTGGTGCCGGCGCGGCTGCGACTGCTGTACCTCGCGGACGGACAGGTGCTCGACTACACCCCCGACCAGGACGAGCTGCGCCGCTTCGAGACCACCCTGCGCGCCCTCTGGGCGGCCGTGCGCACCGCGACCGACGCACGGGACTTCCGGCCCAACCCGGGACCGCTGTGCCGGTGGTGCGATCATCGGGTGCGGTGCCCGGCATTCGGCGGCACCGCCCCGCCCTATCCGGACCGCCCGGACGAACACGCCGGTGCGGACCGCACCGAGGAGGAGACGAACGAGTGAGCGACGCGGCGTACTTCGTGCCGATCGACGGGAGCAACCCCAGCGCCGACGTCGAACGCTTCCAGCCCACCGCGCACACCGTCAGCACGTGGGCACCGACGATGCAGCACGGCGCCCCGCCGTCCGCGCTGCTGGCCCGCGCCCTCGACCGCCACGGCCGACGACCCGACGCCCGACTGACCCGCATCTGCGTCGAACTGCTCGGCCCGGTGCCGCTGACCGAGATCGAGGTCCGCACCCGCATCGACCGCCCCGGCCGCAAGGTCGAACTCGTCGTCGCCGAGCTGTGGGCCGCCGGCCCCGACGGCACCGCCCGCGCCGTGGCCCGCGGCACCGCCTGGCGCATGCAGACCACCGAACTGCCCGAGGTCGCTCACACCGCCGACGCGCCGCTGCCGCCACCCGCTCGCGGCACCGTCGAACACCCCGACGCCGACTTCTGGCAGACCGGGTTCGTGCGCACCCTGGACTGGCGCACCATCACCCCCATCGGGGCGCCCGGGCCGTCGGCAGCGTGGCTGCGCACCGACGTCGCACTCGTCGAGGGCGAAGCCCCCACCCCCGTGGAGCGGCTGTTCACCGTCGCCGACGTCGCCAACGGTGTCGGCTCCAAGCTCGACCCCGCCGAGTGGACATTCCTCAACACCGACCTGACGGTGCACCTGTTCCGGGAACCGACCGGCGAATGGATCGGCATCAGCGCCGAGACCTCCACCGGCCCGGACGGGGTGGGCATGACCGCCGGCGTGCTGTACGACGAGGACGGCGCCGTCGGACGGATCGCGCAGACCGTGCAGGTCCGCCCCCGCTGACCTCGCCGCGGGCACCGACCACCGATCACCGGGCGGACGCCCGCGGACCGTGCCACACTCGACCGGACATTTCGGTCGGCGCCAGGGGAGGACGACATGCCCGCGACCGGTCCCCACCGCCGAGCCCGCGCCGCCACCGCCGCGCTGCGCACGGCACCGTGGTGGACGTCCGTGCTCCTCGGACTCGTCTGTCTGCTGCTCGGCCTGCTGCTCACGACGAGACCGCTGACCTCACTGTCCGCGCTGGGCCTGCTGATCGGCCTGGCCGCGATCACGGCCGGCGCCGCCGACCTGCTCGCCGCGCACCGCTCCCACGCCGGTGCGGCGGCCATCGCCACTGCCCTCGCCTGGATCGGGTTCGGCATCGTCGTCCTCGCTTGGCTCGGCCGGGCCCTGGATCTGCTCGCCCCCGCCGTCGCGCTCGCCCTCGTCGTCGGCGGCGCCCTGCGTCTGGCCCGCGCCGCCCGCGGCGACCTCGACGAGCGACTCACCACCGCAGTCCTCGGCCTCGCCGACATCGTGTTCGGTGTCCTCGCCTGGCGCTGGCCCGACGTCACGGTCCTCGTCGTCGCCTTCCTGTTCGGCATCCGCACCGTGTTCTTCGGCCTCACCCGCATCGGCGACGGACTCGCCGCCCTCGACGACCGCACCCCCGGCCCCACCCCGACGGCGCCCCGCCGCACCCCGGCCCGGTACCGGCGACCGGCCGTGGCGGTTCTCGCGCTGCTCGTGGCCGTCGCCGCAGCCGGCGTCGCGGTCCGCCTGCGCGCCGGCTCCCCCGTCGTCGACGCGTTCTACACCGCACCGCACCGGATGCCCGATCATCCCGGCGCGCTGCTGCGCGCCGAACCGTTCACCCGCGCCGTCCCCGACGGCGCCGAGGCCTGGCGCATCCTCTACACCACCACCCGCGACGACAACCAGCCCGCCGTGGCCAGCGCCCTGGTCGTGGTCGCGAAGAACGCCCCGCCCGGACCTCGACCGGTGATCGCCTGGGCCCACGGGACCACCGGTTTCGCCGAACCCTGCGCGCCCACCCTCCTCGACGACCCGCTCGGCGCCGGCGCCCTGCCCGCCGAGTCCGCGCTCCTCGACCGCGGCTGGGCTCTGGTGGCCACCGACTACGTCGGCCTGGGCACCGCAGGCCCGCACCCGTACCTGATCGGGCAGGGCGAAGGACGCTCGGTGCTCGACGCTGTGCGCGCAGCCCACCGGCTCGACCACCTCGACCTCGCCGACCGCACCGTCGTGTGGGGGCACTCGCAGGGCGGGCACGCGGCCCTGTGGGCGGGGCTGCTCGCCCCCACCTACGCCCCGGACACACCCGTCGCCGGGATCGCCGTGATGGCCCCCGCCAGCGACACCGTCGCGCTGACCACCGGACTCGACACCGTTCCCGGCGGCGGCGTGTTCGCCTCGTACGTCCTCGCCGCCTACACCGCGGTCTACGACGACGTCGACGGCGACACCTACGTCGGGCCCGCCGCCCGCACCCTCGTGCGCGAGATGGCGACGAGGTGCCTGTCCGAACCCGCCGTCTACGTCTCGGTCCTGTCGGCACTCTCGCTCAGTCGCGACCGATCCGTGCTGCGCACCGACCCCACTACCGGACCCCTCGGCCGCCGCCTCGCGGAGAACGTCCCCACCGGCACGATGGCCGTGCCCGTCCTGCTCGCGCAGGGCGCCACCGATTCCCTCGTCACCGCCGCCGTGCAGGACGGCTACGTGCGCGACCGCTGCGCCGAGAACTGGGCCCTGGACTACCGCACCTATCCCGGCCGGGACCACCTCGGGCTCGTCGCCGAGGACTCCCCGCTCGTACCCGACCTGCTCACCTGGACCGAACAGCGTCTCGCCGGCACCGCCGCCCCCGGCACCTGCCCCGGGCGCTGACGCGCCGGGCGCTCGGCCGCGGCTACTCGACGCCGCGCATCGCGCGGCACGACCGGATGTCCGTGGCCAGGATCGCCCGCGCCCCGATCCCGGCGAGCCGATCCATCACCGCGTTGTGACCCTTGCGCGGCACCATCGCCCGCACCGCCACCGACGAATCGTCGGCCAGCGGGGAGATCGTCGGTGACTCCAGCCCCGGCGTGATCTGCACGGCCTCGTCGAGCACCGGCTTGGGGCAGTCGTAGTCGAGCATCACGTACTGCTGCGCGAACACCACGCCCTCGATGCGGGCGACGAGCTGATTGCGCGCCGAATCCCCGCGGCTCGCGCCCTCCTGTTCGATCAGCACACCCTCCGAGTCGCACAGCGACTCCCCGAACGCCACCAGATCGTGCTGGCGCAGCGTCCGGCCCGAGCCGACGACATCGGCAATCGCGTCGGCGACGCCGAGCTGAATGGAGATCTCCACCGCACCGTCGAGACGGATCACCGTCGCCTCGATCCCCCGCGCCGCCAGGTCCCGCCGCACCAGATTCGGATACGAGGTGGCGATCCGCAGACCGGCCAGATCCTCGACCTTCCAGTCCCGGCCCCTGGGCGCGGCGTACCGGAACGTGGAGTACCCGAAACCCAGCGCGAGACGCTCGGTGACCGGCGCCGCCGAATCCAACGCCAGATCGCGGCCGGTGATCCCCAGATCGAGCTCGCCGGACCCGACGTAGATGGCGATGTCCTTCGGGCGCAGGAAGAAGAACTCGACGTCGTTGACCGGGTCGATGACGGTCAGATCGCGCGAGTCGGTGCGGCGCCGGTATCCGGCCTCACGCAGGATCTCGGCGGCGGACTCGGACAGCGAGCCCTTGTTCGGAACTGCGACGCGCAGCATGGACGGTCCTTTCGGCAACGGTGCGAACAGCAAGGGGCGGGAAAACGTGCGGGAGGTCTCGCGGGCACGACGGCCGGCCACGGGCCACGGCCCGGCGGCGCGCCGTCACAGGTGCTTGTAGACGTCCTCGAGCTTCAGTCCCCGGCCGACCATCAGCACCTGCACCCAGTACAGCAACTGCGAAATCTCCTCCGCCAGCTGTTCGTCGCTCTGGTACTCGGCGGCGATCCACACCTCGCCGGCCTCCTCGATCACCTTCTTGCCCTGGGCATGGACCCCGGCGTCGAGGGCGGCGACGGTGCCGGACCCCTCGGGACGGGTGACGGCACGCTCGGACAGCTCGGCGAACAGGGAATCGAAGGTCTTCACGGGGGTTCATTGTTTCATGACCGCGGCACGCTCCCGCACCCAGTGTCCCCCGCCGGACCGTCAGAACCCGAGGGTGAGGCCGCTGTCGAACCGGCGCCGCCGCCCGGTGCGCGGATCGTCGAACTCGACGGTCCGCGCCAGCAGGCGCAACGGATCGGAGAAGTCGTCCGGCGCGCGGCGCCGCAGCCGCGGATAGAAGTTGTCCCCCACGATCGGCGCGCCCAGCGAGTTCAGGTGCAGCCGCAGCTGGTGGGTGCGCCCGGTCCGGGGATGGAGCCGGTACCGGGCCAGCGCGCCGCGCCGCTCCACCAACTCGATCCACGTCTCGGAGTTGGCCTCGCCGGGCTCCTCCACCGCCGTGAGCTCACCGTGCCGCTTCCGGATGCGGCTGCGCACCGTGCGGGGGAACTCGAGTCCGGGCCGGTAGGGGGCGATCGCCTCGTACACCTTGCGCACCCGCTGCCGTTCGAACAGCTGCTGGTACAGCCCCCGCAACGCCGGGTCGACGGTGCACAGCAGCACGCCCGCCGTCATCCGGTCCAGACGGTGCACCGGCACCAGCTCCGGCAGACCGAGTTCGCGGCGCAGCCGTACCACCACCGTCTCCCGGATGTGCGCGCCCCGCGGGATCGTCGCCAGGAAGTGCGGCTTGTCCACGACGACCAGCCCCTCGTCGCGGTGCAGGACGGTCACCGGGAACGGCACCGGCACCTCCGGCGGCGGCTCGCGGTAGAAGTACACGAACCGGCCCGGCTGGTAGCCGGTGTCCTCGGTCACCGGCCGGCCGTGCTCGTCGACGAGTTCCCCGGCCGCGACGTGGCGCTGCCAGTCCTCACCGGGTTCGGCGCGGTGCAGGAACCCCAGGATCGTGCGGGCCGGATCGGTCACCGGCAGCCGCAGCCGATCGGGGCCGAGACCGTCGCGCACCGGCAGCGGCGGCGCGGCCACGGTCAAGGCCCGGCCGGGTCCGGCACGCACGCCTCGCACACCAGGCTCAGCTCCCGGCCGTTGATGTCCGGGTGGTTGCGGTAGCGCGAGGTCGGGGCCCCGCACACCGCGCACCGCCCCAGCACCGCCGCCGCGTCCGAGAACTCGACGTTCATCCGGCCGTCGAAGACGTACAGCGAACCCTCCCACAGCCCGTCGTCGCCGAACGTCTCGCCGTAGCGGACGATGCCGCCGTCGAGCTGATACACCTGCTCGAACCCGCGGTTGCGCATCAACGCGGACAGCACCTCGCAGCGCACCCCGCCCGTGCAGTAGGTCACCACCGGCCGCGACTTGAGATGGTCGTAGCGGCCGCTGTCGAGCACCGACACGAACTCGCGCGTGGTCGCCACGTCCGGCACCACCGCCCCACGGAACCGGCCGATCTGCGCCTCGAACGCGTTGCGTCCGTCGAAGAACACCACCTCGTCGCCGCGCTCGCCGATCAACTCGTGCAGCCCGTGCGGCGACAGCGGCACACCACCGCCGACCACCCCGTGCTCGTCGACCTTCACCTCGTGCGGCGCCCCGAACGTCACGATCTCCGGCCGCACCCGCACCGACAGGCGCGGAAAGTCCCGCCCGGTCCCGTCCGACCATTTGATGTCGGCGTCGGCGAACGGCGCGTACGCGCGGGTGCCGCGCACGTACCGCTTCACGGCGGCGATGTCGCCGCCGACGGTGGCGTTGATGCCGTGCTCGGAGATGAGGATGCGGCCGGTGAGCCCGTTCGACGCCGCCAGGGTGTGCTGCCACAACCGGATCGCCTCCGGATCGGCCAGCGGGGTGAACCGGTAGAACAACACGATCTTCGGGATCGCCACCTCAGTACGCTCCGGGCAGGTGCAGCGCGTGCAGGTCCGCGACGGTCAGCCCGTCCAGACTCTCCCGGAACACCCGTCGCGGCGAGCCGGGCACCTCCGTCAACGACGGCACCACCAGCACCGTGCAGCCCGCGGCCTCCGCGGCCGCCGCCCCGGTGGGCGAGTCCTCCACCGCCAGACAGTGCACCGGATCGAGACCGAGCAGCTGTGCCGCCCGCAGGTACGGCGCCGGGTCCGGCTTGCCGGCCGGCACCTCGTCGCCGCACACCGAATGGTCGAAGTGCTCGCGCCCCAACGTGTCCAGGGCGAACTCGCACAACGCCCGGTCGGTGTTGGTCACCAGCGCGGACCCGAGCCCGGCGGCGCGCACCGCCCCCAGCGTCCGGCGCGCCCCGGGCCGCCACGGCAGGCCCTGCGCGAACAGCTCCCCCATGCGCCCGTACAGCCACGCCTTCGCGGCGGCCAGGGCGTCGGGGTCCGGGACGAGATCGAGCGACTCGAACACCGTCCGCAACGCGAACGCGCTCGACGCCCCGATCGTCGCCCGCCGTGTCTCGTCCGTCATGGGCGCGCCCAGGCGCAGCGACAACTCCCGCATCCCGATGTCCCACAACGTTTCCGACTCGAGCAGCGTGCCGTCCATGTCCCACAGGACCGCTCGCAGCGTCGACGTGGCCACCGCGCTAGACATTGAAGTACTTCGCCTCCGGGTGATGCAGGACGAACGCGTCGGTGGACTGTTCCGGATGCAGCTGCAGCTCCTCCGACAGCTCCACCCCGATCCGGTCCGGCTCGAGCAACTCGACCAGCTTGATGCGGTCCTCGAGGTTCGGGCACGCCCCGTACCCGAACGCGAACCGCGCCCCGCGGTAGCCCAGCTTGAAGAACTCGGCCACGTCCGCCGGATCCTCCTCGGCCAGGTTGTGACCGCCGGCGAGCACCAGCTCCTCCCGGACCCGCCGGTGCCAGTACTCGGCCAGCGCCTCGGTCAGCTGCACGCCGATGCCGTGCACCTCCAGGTAGTCCCGGTAGGAGTTCGCCGCGAACAACTCGTTCGCGAAGTCCGCGATCGGCTGCCCCATCGTCACCAGCTGGAACGGCAGCACGTCCACCTGCCCCTTCGCCCGCGCGTCCGCCCGCGACCGCACGAAGTCGGCGATGCACAGGAACCGGCCGCGCTGCTGCCGCGGATAGGTGAACCGGTACCGCTCGGCGGCGTCCGGATGCGGCTCGGCCAGCACCACCACGTCGTCGCCTTCCGACACCGCCGGGAAGTACCCGTACACCACGGCGGCGTGCGCCAGGATCCCCTCGGTGGACAACCGGTCGAGCCAGTACCGCAGCCGCGGCCGGCCCTCGCTCTCCACCAGCTCCTCGTACGTCGGCCCGTCCCCGGTGCGCTGCCCGCGCAGCCCCCACTGTCCCAGGAACAGCGCCCGCTCGTCGATCAGGCCCGCGTAGTCGGCCAGCGCCACCCCCTTGACCACCCGGGTGCCCCAGAACGGCGGGGTGGGCACCTCGAGGTCGGCGGCCACATCGGAGCGTTCCGGCACCTCCACCGGCGTCTCGGCGGCCTTGCGCTTCTCCGCGATCCGCTTGGACCGCTCGTGCCGCGCCTTGCGCTCGGCGGCCTTCTCCTTCGCCGCGACCGCCTCCGGGCTGTCCGGCGCCGGGCCCTCGCCGCGCTTGACGGCCATGACCCGGTCCATCAGATGCAGCCCCTCGAACGCATCGCGCGCGTAGGACACCTCACCGTCGTAGATCTCGGCCAGGTCGTTCTCGACGTACGAGCGGGTCAGCGCGGCACCGCCGAGCAGCACCGGGAACCGCTGCGCCACCCCGCGGTGATTGAGCTCCTCGAGGTTCTCCTTCATCACCACGGTCGACTTCACCAACAGCCCGGACATGCCGATCACGTCGGCGTTCTTGTCCACGGCCGCGTCCAGGATCGTCGCGATCGGCTGTTTGATGCCGAGGTTGACCACCTCGTAGCCGTTGTTGCTCAAGATGATGTCGACGAGGTTCTTGCCGATGTCGTGCACGTCGCCCTTGACGGTGGCCAGCACGATCCGGCCCTTGCCCTCGTCGCCGGTGGACTCCATGTGCGGCTCGAGGTACGCCACCGCCGCCTTCATCACCTCGGCGGACTGCAGCACGAACGGCAGCTGCATCTGCCCCGAGCCGAACAGCTCCCCGACCGTCTTCATCCCCGACAGCAGCGTGTCATTGATGATCGCCAGCGGCGGCGTCGTCTGCATCGCCTCGTCCAGATCCGCCTCGAGCCCGTTGCGCTCGCCGTCGACGATCCGCCGCTCGAGCCGCTCGAACAGCGGCAGGGCCGCG
>NZ_AJFC01000358.1:0-13591 GCF_000256505.1 Rhodococcus sp. P14
GCGAGCTCCTGCGCGCGGGACTCGCGCGACGACGCCGCCGACACCCCTTCGAACAGCGCCATCAGCTTCTGCAGCGGGTCGTATCCCTCGCGCCGCCGGTCGTACACCAGGTCCAGCGCCGTCTCGCGCTGCTCGTCCGGGATCCGCGCCATCGGCAGGATCTTCGACGCGTGCACGATCGCCGTGTCCAGCCCCGCCTGCACACACTCGTGCAGGAACACCGAGTTCAGCACCTGCCGCGCCGCCGGGTTCAGTCCGAACGACACGTTCGAGATGCCCAGGGTGAAGTGCACCCGCGGATGCCGGCGCTTGATCTCGCGGATCGCCTCGATCGTCTCGATGGCGTCCCGGCGGACCTCCTCCTGCCCGGTGGAGATCGGGAACGTCAGGGCGTCGACGACGATGTCCTCCTCGCCGAGGCCCCAGTTGCCGGTCAGATCCGCGATCAGCCGCTCGGCGATGCGCACCTTGTGCTCGGCGGTACGCGCCTGACCCTCCTCGTCGATCGTCAACGCGACCACCGCGGCACCGTGCTCGACCACGTGCTGCATGATCCGTTCGAACCGCGAACCCGGGCCGTCGCCGTCCTCGTAGTTCACCGAGTTCACCGCGCACCGGCCCCCGAGATGCTCGAGACCGGCCCGGATCACGTCCGGCTCCGTCGAATCGATCATGATCGGCAACGTCGACGCCGTCGCCAGCCGGCTCGCCAGATCCGCCATGTCGGCGGCGCCGTCGCGGCCCACGTAGTCCACGTTCAGATCCAGCAGGTGCGCGCCGTCGCGGATCTGATCCTTCGCGATGTCCAGGCACTTCTGATGATCCCCGGCGAGCATCGCCTCCCGGAACGCCTTCGACCCGTTCGAATTGGTGCGCTCGCCGATCATCAGGATCGACGAGTCCTGCTCGAACGGTACCGCCGAGTACAACGACGACACGCCCGGCTCCGGCCGGGGAGCGCGTTCGGCGCGCTCGGTCTCGCGCACCGCCTCGGCGACCTGCCGGATGTGCTCGGGGGTGGTGCCGCAGCAGCCGCCGACCAGCGCCAGCCCGAACTCGGCGACGAACCCGCTGAGCGCCTGCGCCAGTTCCTCCGGGGTCAACGGGTACTCGGCGCCGTTGGCCCCGAGCACCGGCAGGCCCGCGTTCGGCATCACCGACACCGGCAGCCGGGCATGCTTGGACAGATGCCGCAGGTGCTCGCTCATCTCCTCCGGGCCGGTGGCACAGTTCAGCCCGATCAGGTCGATGCCCAGCGGCTCGAGCGCCGTCAGGGCCGCCCCGATCTCGCTGCCGAGCAGCATCGTGCCGGTCGTCTCCACCGTCACGTGGGTGACGATCGGAATGCGCCGCCCGGACCGCTCCATCGCGCGGCGGCTACCGACGATCGCGGCCTTCGCCTGCAGCAGGTCCTGGCAGGTCTCGACGAGGATGGCGTCGGCGCCGCCGTCGAGCATGCCCAGCGCGGACTCGGTGTAGGCGTCACGCAACACGGCGAACGGGGCATGACCGAGGGTGGGCAGCTTCGTGCCCGGACCCATCGAGCCCAGCACGAACCGTCCCATGCCGTCCGGGCCGGGACCCATCTCGTCGGCCACCTCCCGGGCCAGGCGGGCGCCGCGTTCGGACAGGTCCCGGATGCGAT
Source organism: Rhodococcus sp. P14 (assembly GCF_000256505.1). NCBI lineage: Bacteria > Bacillati > Actinomycetota > Actinomycetes > Mycobacteriales > Nocardiaceae > Rhodococcus > Rhodococcus sp. P14. The sequence continues at coordinate 1,646 of NZ_AJFC01000358.1, forward strand.
CGGCGATGTCGTAGTCGGCGAGGTTGGGCAGGTTGCAACCGAAGGTGTTGGTGGAAACGGCATCCGCTCCCGCCTCGAAGTACGCCCGGTGGATTCCCCGGATGACGTCGGGCCGGGAGTCGTTGAGAATCTCGTTGCACCCCTCGAGGCCGCGGAAGTCGTCCAGACTCAGATCCGCGGCCTGCAACATCGTGCCCATCGCCCCGTCTCCCACGACAACGCGCTGCGAGAGCGCATCGAGCAAGGCAGAGTGCAATGGGGTGGACATGCGTTCCAGACTAGTGGGCGGCCCGTCCGGCTCTCGCCGTAGGCTGGACAGGTGAGTGCAAGCGAGTTCGCCGAGACCCCGGAACCGGACGTGCCGACCCTGCGTGACCCGGTGCTGGTCGCCGCATTCGAAGGGTGGAACGACGCCGGTGACGCGGCCAGCGGCGCCGTCGAACACCTCGAGCTCATCTGGGACGCCGAACCGTTCGCCGAACTGGACTCCGAGGACTACTACGACTACCAGGTCAACCGCCCCATGGTGCGTCTCGTCGACGGCGTCACCCGCGAGATCGAATGGCCCGCCACCCGCCTGTCGGTGTGCTCTCCCCCCGGCAGCACACGCGACGTCGTGCTGCTGCGCGGCATCGAACCCAACATGCGCTGGCGCAGCTTCTGCGACGCCATCATCGAACTCGCCGACGAGATCGGCGTGCACACCGTCGTCATCCTCGGTGCCCTGCTCGCCGACACCCCCCACACCCGGCCCGTCCCCGTGACCGGCACCGCCTACAGCACCGACGCCGCCAAACGCTTCAACCTGGAAGGCTCGCGGTACGAAGGGCCCACCGGCATCGCCGGGGTCCTGCAGGATGCGTGCGTCCGCGCCGGCGTGCCCGCCGTGTCGTTCTGGGCCGCCGTCCCCCACTACGTCTCGCAACCCCCGAACCCCAAGGCCACCGTCGCGCTGCTGCGCCGCGTCGAAGACGTCCTCGACCTCGAGGTCCCGCTCGGCGAACTGCCGGTCCTCGCCGAGGAATGGGAACAGACCGTCACCGCGATGACCGAGGACGACGAGGAGATCGCCGAATACGTCCGCGCCCTCGAGGAACGCGGCGACGCCGAATCGGACATCTCCGAGGTCATCGCCAAGATCGACGGCGACGCCCTCGCCGCCGAGTTCGAACGCTACCTGCGGCGACGAGGCCCGGGCGGCTTCACCCAGTGAGGGCGGCACGCGCCTCGCTGCCGCGTGCCGCCCTCTACGCCGGAGGATTCCTCGGACCCTTCGGCGGCGGTGTCGTGGCGTCGATGCTGCCGGAGATCGGCGCCTCCACCGGCGTGAGCGCCGGCGCGGCCGCGAGCACCCTCACCGCCTACCTCGGACCGTTCGCGCTGACCATGCTCGTCTCCGGCACCCTCGGGGCACGGTGGGGACGGGTCCGCACCGTCCGCACCGCGTACATCGTCTACGCCGTCGCGTCGCTGGCGTCCGCGCTCGCCCCCACCCTCGGGCTGCTGCTCGCATCCCGGGCCCTGCAGGGCGTCGCCAACGCCTTCACCACCCCGCTGCTGCTCGCGGCGCTCGCCGCGCTCGTCCCGCGGGCCCGCCTCGGCCGCGCCCTGGGCCTGTTCGGGGCGATGCAGGCCGCCGGACAGACCTCGGCCCCGCTCGTCGGGGGGCTGGCCGCCGAGGTCGACTGGCGGTGGGCGTTCGTCGTGATCGCCGTGGCGGCCGCCGTCCTCGCCGTGATCGGCCTGCCCGAGCAGCTGACCGCGCCCACCGGCGAGGCCCCGCCACGGCTGCGCGACGCGCTGCGCCCCGACGTGGTGCGCATCGGGGTCGTCGCCCTGCTCGGTTGGGGAGCACTCGGCGGGTTGAACTTCCTGCTCGCCTTCCGCGCCGAGGACGTCTTCGGTCTGACCCCCACGCAACGGGGCCTGCTCCTGACCGGCTTCGGCGTCGCCGGCATCCTCACCGCCCGCCGGGTCGGCACCCTCATCGACCGCATCGGCGCCCGTCGCACCGTGCTGCTCGGCGCCCTCGCCGGCGCCGGTCTCGTCGTCGTCGTCGGCACCGCCGGACTGCTGTGGCTGGTCGCGGCCGCGTGGTTCGTCGCCGGCATCGCCTCCCAGTGTGTGCTCGTCGGGGTCAACGCCGCCGTCCTCGGCTCCTCGGGCCGCAACCGCGGCGGCGCCGTCTCGGTGGTGCAGGCGTTCCGGTTCTCCGGCGGCGCCGTCGCCCCGCTGGCACTGACCCCCCTCTACGCCGCCGCCCCGGTCGCGAGCTTCGTCGTGCCCGCCCTCGTGCTCGCCGTCGTCGCCCCGCTGGCGATGCCGCGCCGCGACTCCCCCTCCCGCTGACATCCTCACCCCGGCGGCGGTGAGCACTTCCTGACCGCCGCGTAACCCCGGTGCCGCCGAGCCGTCACCGCCCCCGGCAACCCTGGACGCATGACCCCAACCGCGTCGCACCACCACGGCCCGCGCCGGCGCCTGCTCGTCGTCGGCAACGGCATGGCCGGCGCCCGCACCGTCGAGGAGATCCTCGCGCGCGGCGGCCGGGACCAGTTCGACATCACCATGATCGGCGACGAGCCGTACGGCAACTACAACCGGATCATGCTCTCCCACGTGCTGGCCGGGGAGGCCGACGTCGACGACGACCTCGTCCTCAACCCGATGAGCTGGTACCGCGCGAACGGCGTGACCTTGTATGCCGGTGACCGCGCCACCCGTCTCGACCGCTTCGGCAAGACCGTCACGTGCGAGTCCGGCCGGCAGGTCCCCTACGACCTGCTCGTCGTCGCGACCGGATCGAACACCTTCTTCCCCAACATGGACGGGCTGCGTGAACCGGACGGACGGCTCGGCCGCGGGGTCTTCGGCTTCCGCACCCTCGCCGACACCAACGGCATGCTGCAGATGGCCGACGCCCACGACGACGTCCGCGCCGTGGTCGTAGGCGGCGGCCTGCTCGGCCTCGAAGCCGCCTACGGGCTGCGCACCCAGGGCCTGACCGTCACCGTGGTGCACTCGCCCACCCACCTGATGAACCAGCAGCTCGACGAACGCGGCGGCCGGGTACTGCGCACCGAAATCGAACGACTCGGCATCACCGTGCACACCGGCACCCGCACCACCGCCGTCCTGCGCGACGACCGCGGCGCCGTGACCGCCGTGCACTTCGCCGACGGCACCGTCGTCGACACCGACATGGTCGTGGTCACCGCCGGCATCCGTCCCAACACCGAATTCGCCCGCGCCGGCGGCCTCGTCGTCGAACGCGGCATCGTCGTCGACGACCAGATGCGCTGCGAGGAAGAATCGAGCATCTACGCCGTCGGCGAATGCGCCCAGCACCGCGGCGAGGTGTACGGGCTCGTCGCACCCGTCTGGGAACAGGCCGTCGTCCTCGCCGAGCACCTCACCGGCACGAATCCCCACGCCGCGTACGAGGGCTCGCGCACCGGCACCGCCCTCAAGGTCGCCGGCATCGACGTCGTCGCGATGGGCATCAAGGGACCCGAACACGAAGACGACGAGTTCGTCCAGTTCTACGATCCGCGCAGCGGCATCTACAAGAGCATCGTCGTGCGCGACGACCGGCTCGTCGGCGCCATGCTGCTCGGCGACGTGAGCAGAGCCACCACCCTGACCCAGGCCTTCGACGGCAGGATCGAGATCCCCGCGGACCGCGCGGCGCTGCTGTTCGACCTCGGCGACCCGCAGGGCGCCGACGTCGCCGCCGACCTGCCGGACGAAACCCAGGTGTGCAACTGCAACGGCGTCAGCAAGGGTGACATCGTCTCCTGCGTCCACGACGGCGCCGGCACCCTCGCGCAGGTGTGCGCCCGCACCCGCGCCGGGAAGGGCTGCGGCTCGTGCAAGAGCCTGGTCGCCGACATCGTCGCCTGCGCCGCCGGCGGCGCCCTCGCCGCGGACCCCGCCGCGAACTGGTACGTGCCGTGCATCCCGCTCGCCAAACCGGACCTGATCGCCGAGATCCGCCGCCGCGACCTGCGTGCGGTCTCCCAGGTCTTCGCCGAACTCGCCCCCGGCGGCCGCGAGGAGGCCACCGCCAAGATGCCGCTCGCGTCGCTGCTGCGCACCGTGTGGGGCCCCGACTGGGTCGACGAACGGGGTGCGCTGTTCATCAACGACCGCGTCCACGCCAACATCCAGCGCGACGGCACCTTCTCCGTGGTGCCGCAGATGAAGGGCGGGGTCACCACCCCGGACCAGCTGCGGCGCATCGCCGACGTCGCCGACAAGTACGACGTGCCCATGGTCAAGGTCACCGGCGGCCAGCGCATCGACCTGCTCGGCATCCGCAAGGAGGACCTGCCGAAGGTGTGGGCCGACCTGGACATGCCCTCCGGATACGCCTACGGCAAGAGCTTCCGCACCGTCAAGACCTGTGTCGGCAGCGACTTCTGCCGCTTCGGCCTCGGCGACTCGACCGCGCTCGGCATCGCCCTCGAGGAACGCTTCCAGGGACTCGAGACACCCGCCAAGCTGAAACTCGCCGTGGCCGGATGCCCCCGCAACTGCTCGGAAGCGCTGTGCAAGGACGTCGGCGTCGTCGCGGTCGGCGACGGACGCTGGGAGATCTACGTCGGCGGCGCCGCCGGCGCCCACATCCGCAAGGGTGACCTGCTCGCCGGCCCCGTGTCCGGCGACGACGTCCTGGCCCTGGCCGGCCGGTTCATCCAGTACTACCGCGAGAACGCCGCATGGCTCGAGCGAACCTACGACTTCGTGCCCCGCGTCGGCATCGACCGGCTCCAGGCGCTGCTGGTCCGAGACGAGGAGGACATCGTGACCGGACTCGACGACCGCATCGGCGCCGCCGTCGCGGCATACCGGGACCCCTGGCTCGAACGGACAGCCCCGAAGTCGCCGGCACAGTTCCGTCCCGCGCTGCCGCTGCTCCCGCTGCCGCAGGTGCCGGTCCGATGACCACCACCGAAAGCCGGACCACCGCGCGGGAGTACGAGGTGGGCGCGCTGAGCGACCTGACCCCGGGCGAAGGCCGCACCTACACGGCGGGCGGACGGCAGATCGCCGTGTTCCTGCTCGGCGACGGCACCGTCCGGGCGCTGGACGCGGTGTGCCCACACCGGGGCGGACCGCTCGCCGACGGCCAGATCGACCCCGACCTCGTCGTGTGCCCCCTGCACCAGTACGCGTTCAGGTTCGACACCGGACGGTGCACCGCACCCGGCATCGACCCCGTCCACATCTACCCCGCGCGGGTGCACGACGGCCGGATCGTCGTCACCGTCGGGTGAGCGACGGGTGGCTGTCACGCCACCAGCAGTACACGTACAGCGTCAGCGCGGCGACGAGGGCGGTGACCACCCAGATGGTCACCGCCACGTCGACCCACGACCCGATCGGCGGCGAACCCGGCAGGATGCCTCGCAGCGGAACCACGGCGAACAGCATGGCCGCCATCCAGGCGAGCATGTCGGTTTCGACTGCCCGGCGCCGCCGGAACGTCTGCACCGCGACGAACGCGGCGAGCACCGCGAGGACGACCATCATCAGCAGCAGGATCGCCGCATACACCAGAGTGCCCCCGGTGCGCACGAACACCACCTCGGTGCCGTCCACCCCCTCGGGGAAACCGAGCTCCGGGGCCGCCACGACCGCTCTACGGTCGATCGACCACCCGTCGATGCGGCCGTCGATCAGCACCGCCGACGGCACCGGCTCCCGCTCCGCTCCCTCCCCCACGTCGACCTCCACGACGACCGGCGTGACGTCGAAGACGTCGAACGGCCAGCGGATCGCCTGCCCCCGCGCCAGCAGTTCCACCGGGTAGGCGACAGGCACGGTGTGAGCCGGGAAGAACAACTCCGACTGCGCGACAGCCGGCACGAGCAGCACACTCAGCGGCACGGCGAGCGTGGCCCCGTTCGCATCGAGGAACGACTCCCCGGGATAGATGGTGACCTCCGCATGCACCCGGTCGACCGTCGGCTGCAGCGACTTCATCGTCACCACCACGAGCACCGAGTCGGCAGCCACCTCCACGGGCCGCCACTCCCGCCGTTCGTGCGAACTCACCCCGAACAGGAGGAGTACGCCGGCATACACAGCGATCGCCGCCGCCACCAGCGACATCAGCACAGACCGGCGAGACGGGCGATTCGGACGCGGCGCAGGCACTCCCGGACTGTAGTCCGCAGGTGCCGCCCGGGGGTCTTTGCTTTGTTTGTTGGCGAGTTGTCGTGGGAGTGAGGAAGGGTTCGGTAATTTTATATGTTCCGTATTGTTCGGAATATTTCCCGTCGTTCCGGGCGACCGCCGAGTCGGCCTCCACTTCGCACCACCCTCGACGTCCTCACATGGCTTCGCCGGCTCGGGACCGACCGGACGGAACATCGGCCTCCGGATTCTGCTGTTCCGAGACTCTGCGCCTCGTCGCCTGCCGCTCCGCTCCCCCTGCACTACGGGCCGAGAACGAGTGTTCGCAAATTGTTGGGCTTCCGTGTCGTACCGATTACCTATGGTGGGGACATGACCGCGTCCGCACCGCTCGCAGAACCAGCCGACAGCGCGACGGGCCCCCGCCCGGAGCGGCCCATCGACATCTACCGCCGCGCCATCGCCGTGGTCGAGGCGTGCCTGCCCCTGGGCTGGACGGTCACCTCCGACCGCCCCCGCTCCCCCGCGGCCCCCGACCGGATCCTCGTGACCGCGCCCGACGGCGAATCGGTGTCGTACGCGGTCATCGCGTCCCGCGGCGTCCTCAGCGGAGACGTCGCGCGCATCGCCGCGGAACTGTCCGAGTCCGACCGCGGATTCGTGTGCGCTCACTATCTCTCCGATCCGGTCCGCCGCCAGCTCGATCAGCACGGCATCTCGTATTCCGACGCGACCGGGAATCTCACGCTCGTCGCGTCCCGGCCGGCGATGTGGGTGCGCAACCGCGGCGCCGACGCCGACCCGTGGCGCGGGCCCGGCCGGCCGTCGGGCGTGCTCACCGGCGAACCGTCCGAACGCGTGGTCCGGGCGCTCGCCGACTTCACCGGGGAGATGTCCGTACCGGAACTGATCCGGCTCTCCGGTGCCTCCACCGGCGCCACCTACCGCGTCGTCGAGGTCCTCGGGGAACGGGAACTGATCCGCCGCATTCCGCGCGGCCCGATCACGATGGTGCACTGGGAGAAGATGCTGCGCGCGTGGGCTGCGGACCGTAAGCCTTGCGTCACAAGGGGATTCGCCGCGCCCGACGGCATCGGCACGGTACGGGCGGATCTCTCCGAACCGCTCGACCTGAGCTATGCGATCACCGGTCTCGGGGCCACCGACTACGCAGGCGCCGAGGTCCTCGAGGTGTACGCCGACGACCCGGACACGTTCGCCCAGGCCCTGGGTCTGCGCCCGGTCGACCGCGGCGCCGACGTCGTGGTGGCCACGCCGTGGTCGCCGGTGGTGTTCGAGCGGATGGAGCGACGCGACGGACTACGCTTCGCGGCACCGTCCCAGGTCTATGCGGACCTGCTGGCCGGACCGTTCCGCAATCCGAACGCCGCCGAACACCTACTCGCGGCGCTCACCGCCGACCCGAGCGCGTGGCGCCGGCCCGTGGGGCGCACCTGACCGTGGTCAGAGGCCGAGCGCGGTGACGGCATTGCCGGCGAGTCCGGCGTGCTGGCGGCTGTAGAGCGCCACCATCCGCTCGTCGGCGTGCCCCGTCTGCGTCATGATCGTCTGGGTCGTGGCTCCGTTGCGGACGGCCTGGGTGACGAACCCCGCGCGCAGGCTGTGCCCGCCCAAGGTGGCAACCACCTCGGGCGCGAACCCCGCCTGCCGCGCCCGGCGCTGGATCATCGAGTGCACCGACTGCCCGCTCAGGGCGCCGCTGCCGACGGCACCGGTGCGGTGGATCGTGCGGAACAGCGGCCGTTCCACACTCCCCGTCCCCGGCGCGACACCGCGGCAGCAGTGCTCGTCGCCGGCGGCACACTCGTCGCTCACCAACTCCCGCACCGCCGCCCCACCGTCCGCGTCCCATGCGTCGAGCACCTCGCGCCAGCGCCGGTAGGCGCACACCGGGCAGGTCTGCGGATCCCGCCCGTACGGGAGCGTGACGGTGCGCCCGCGCGCGTCCCGATCCGCCTTCGAGCGACGAATCGTCACGTACAACCCGTCGGACCGATGGGCGACGACATCGGACATGGCCAGTGCCGACAGTTCCGACCGGCGCATCGCACCGGCGAGCCCCAGCAGTAGCAGGGCGGAGTCGCGGCGCTCGGCTACCCGATCCGGCCACTCGGTGGCGGCGGTGCGCATCGCTCCGACGATCGCCCGGATGTCGTCGGTGAGCAGGGGTGTGCGGCGCGCCGGTGGCGCCGCACGGGTCCGCCGGATGCCCCGCACCACGTCTCGCACGGCCTCGTGGTGTCCCGGCTTCGGCAGTCCCGCCAAGGCGTGCATCTTGTTGATCGTCGCGACCCATCGCGCGAGGGTCGACGGGGCGTACGCCCACCGCCCGTCGGGTCGCAGTTCGCCCGACTTCTCGGTCAGGTACCAGCCCACGAGTTCGGGCGCGGCCGGAAGGGGGACGTGACCGACGGTGTCGCACCATCGGGCGAACTTGTTCCAGTCGCTGGTCACGGCGGCGCGGGTGTTCTCCGATGCGGCCTTGGCGCGGAGCCGGCGCATCGCCTCCTCCACACCGGGGGGAAGCGCCGGCGCAGGCAGTGGCGACTCGGGGGAATCATTGCCCGGCAACTGATTCGTCACGGTGACACCACTCCTCTGCCCGACCCTTCGCGCACGGACGATACGCGTCGATCGCGCCCCTCGCGTCGACGACACCGGCCGGCGCGTCGTGCCCGGCTCGGGGGTGCGACGCACGCACCCGTGTGGCGCACCGGGGCAGCAGCTGTTCCCGTCGGTCAGCGCGCGGGCGTGTGCGACCGGCCCGGGACTCGACCGTGACGGGCCTCGACTGCCTGCCGTGTCTCCTCGGCGATCAGGCCCGCGTTGATCCGGGCGGCGACGGCCGCGCCTGCCGCCGCGGCGGCACCCACCTGGGCGACGGGATCGGTGACGTTACCGGCAACCCAGACGCCGGGGACGTCGGTGCGGCCGGTCACGTCCGCCGGAATGTGCTCTCCCACCCCGGCCGGATGCTGCGCCGGCCGCACCCCGAGGGGCGCGAGAAAATCGGCGCGCACCACCATCCGCGGCGCGACCACCAGCGCCTCCCGGGCGATCATCCGGTCCCCACGCAGCCGTACCCCCGCAAGTCGGTCGTCGACGGTCTCCACTGCCACGACTTCACCGTCGATCACCCGGACGCCACGCGCGGCCAGTTGCTCCGCCTCCTCTGCGGCGGGCCCCGGCGCCGTGTGGGTGAAGAAGGTGACGTCGGCGCTCCACTGCCGGAACAGCAGGGCCTGGTGCACGGACATGGGGCCGCTCGCGAGCACGCCGATCGCCTGGTCGCGGACCTCCCAGCCGTGGCAGTACGGGCAGTGCAGCACGTCTCGTCCCCACCGTGCCCGCAGGCCGGGTACGTCGGGCAGGTCGTCGACCGCCCCGGTGGCCACCAGCACCTGACGCCCCCGGGTCACCCGGCCGTCGGACAGCGCCACCTCGAACCCGCCGTCTCTGCGGGTGACAGCATCCACGCCGGCGCGCACCACGTCACCGCCGTATCCGCGGACCTCGCCCCGGCCGCGCTCGAGCAGTTCGGCCGGCGGGATCCCCTCGCGGCCCAGCAGCCCGTGCACACCCGTCGCCGGTGCATTGCGCGGCGCACCCGCGTCGACGACGACCACCGACCGTCGCGCGCGGGCGAGCATCAGTGCCGCATTCAACCCGGCGGCTCCCCCGCCGATCACTACCACGTCGTATCCGTATCCGAGCACGTCGCTCATCTCGACCACCTCCACGACGACTGTGCGTGCCGACCCGAAGGTCTGGCAACATAATTTGCCGATATGGCAAAATTGCCGCATGGACGATCTCGACCAGGCGCTCGCGACGGTCGGACCCCGGCTCCGCGCGCTGCGGCGTACCCGCGAGACGACGTTGACCGATCTCTCGGCGGCGACGGGCATCTCGGTGAGCACCCTGTCCCGACTCGAGTCCGGAACCCGCCGACCGACGCTCGAGCTGCTGCTGCCCCTGGCCAGAGCGCACGGGGTGACGCTCGACGAACTGGTCGGCGCCCCGCCGACGGGCGACCCGCGCATTCACCTGCGTCCCGTCACCCGGCACGGCATGACCATGGTGCCGCTCACCCGGCGAGCCGGCGGGATCCAGGCGTACAAGCTGGTGCTCCCCGCCGACAGCAGCCGCGGGGAACCGGATCCCCAGACCCACGAGGGGTACGAGTGGCTCTACGTCCTCGACGGACGGCTACGGCTCGTCCTCGGTGAGCACGACCTTGTTCTCTCGCCCGGGGAGGCGGCCGAGTTCGACACTCGCGTGCCGCACTGGTTCGGCGCCGCCGGTGCCGAGCCGGTCGAGTTCCTCAGCCTGTTCGGCAAGCAGGGTGAACGAGCGCATCTTCGCGCCCGTCCGGCCACGAAACCTCTTCCGCGCCAGTCTGATCCGTAGCCCCCGCCCCACCCTCGTGTGGGTACGGAAGGGCCGATGGTTCACCGCCGAGCTCCGGCACGGAACCCCTCCCCACTTTTCGCCCACCCACGGCGTTCCGACTCACTATAAGAGGGGGTTATGACGATCATGCCCGATCCATGCATATATGCGAATCTATGCGCCCTTTCGGAGGTCGACTGGATGGGTCTTCGTAACGTTTCGAGTTTCGTCCGCATAGCACCAGTTATCTAACTGCTATTATTTTTTCTCATTCATTTCGTTTCGTAATTCATTTCGTTTTGAGACACGTACACTGCGGCCCATAGGACGCGCCGGGGCCCGTATTCAGCCCGCCGGAAGGCCCCCTCCTCGTGTGCTCGGCTGGTGAGCTCGGTCGAGAAAGAGCTGGGCAGTGATTCGGCTAATCAAGGAATTCCGTAGGCAGCCGATTCCACTAACGCCTCCTGGCCTCTCCCTCCCCCTGATAGATATGGCGGCAACCACCGACCGAGATGAGGAATCCGTGAGCGAAGCGAGCACCGGCGACTCCCTGCCCGACCAGCGCATGCCCGACCAACGCATGCCCGACGCGCGCCCGAAGCCGGGACGGCCGCGCAAGTACGCGTCCGCCGCAGACCGGGTCCGGGCCTACCGAGAACGCGAACGGCAGAAGAGGGAGGCGGCCTCCCTGGCCGAGCTGACCACTCCCCCGGGCCCGGCCGAAGCAGCCACCAACCTGGCGTCCGCCGTCGCCGCGCTCCGCACCCTGAACGCGACGTCGCTCGCGCAGTACAACGCCGTCGCCGCGCAGATCACCGCGGCCGTCGACAAGCTCACCGACCCGGACGCACTCGAGGCGCAGATGACCCGGGCCACCACGGAGCTGGCGAAGGTGAAGGCGGACGCGGATGCCAGGATCGCCCGCCTGCGCGAGCAACTCGCCCAGGCAACCGAGGACCGCGACAACGCGGAGGCCGCCGTCGAGGCCGTCGACCGCGAGCTGGCGGACGCCCGCGCCGCGCACGACACCCGGATCCGGGACCTCGAGACCGCGCATCGCGACGAGTCGACACGAGCGGCCGAGGAGCACGCGGACACACTGCGCACCTGGCAGGAACGCATCGACGCCACCGCGGCCGCGCACGCCGCGGAGATCGCCGAGTACCGGTCGACCGTCACCACCCAGCAACAGCAGCTCGCCCGGCTCGAATCGGAGCTCGCGACCCTGCGTGACGAACTGGCGCACACCCGCGCCGCGGCGGAGAAGGAGGCGGCCACGGCCGCCGCGGCCGTGGCCCGGCTCGACACCGATCTCACGGCGGAACGCGCCCGCGTCGAGGAACTGCGCGGCGCCCTCGAGGAGGCTCGCGTCGCGGCGGGCGGCCCGGCGGG
>NZ_AJFC01000359.1:0-22495 GCF_000256505.1 Rhodococcus sp. P14
GATCGAGGCGACGAACTGCGGGCCGAGATCGTCGACCTGCGCGGCGAGCGGGACCGGCTCCGGGGCGAGCTCGCCGCGGCACACGCCGCGGCGGCCGAGACCCGCCGCGAGGCGGACCCGACGGAGACGACGCCGGCCGAGAGCTGACCGAGCGGCGACGTTCCCGACCCCGGCGACGACCGGACGCCCACGCGAGGCACGGCGGCGCCTCCCGCCCCGGGTGTGGCACGCACGGCACCGGGGGTTGCGTGGCACGTGGGCCGCCCCCGCCTACCCTGTCACGGTGAACGAAACGCAGCCGCCCGCCGGGCACACCGACCCGGGGCCCGGGGTGCAGCACGATCGGCTCCGGTTGTTCTCGTTCGCCACGGCCGAGAAGCGGGCCGAGTACCTCTGGGTGCTGCGGGCTTTCGACATCGCTCGGGCCAACTACGTCGTGCTGCTGCACGCCGCCGAGGTCGCGGCGATCCTCGAGCGGACCGGCTCGACGGATCCGGCGGCGGCACTGTCCGCCCAGGACGTGGCGCCCCTCCTCGAGCAGCTGCACGCCTGGGGGGTGCTCGAACGCAGCTACGACGGCACCCGGGTGGCGTCGCTGGCCGAGTACCGCAACCGGCACTACGTGTATCAGTTCGGCCGGGCCGGCTACCACGCCTTCCGGGCGGTCGAAGAGGTGCTGAGCGCGCGCGGCGAGGACGCGTCGCTGTCGCGTCTCGCCCTGGCGGATCTACTGGCCGACCTGACCGAGCTGGCGGCGGCGAACGACGCCGGGGACGGCGAGCTCGTCTACCGCAAACTGTCGCGGCTGGACACGACGTTGTCGGACATGGCCGAGCGGGCCGCCGGGTTCTACCTGATGCTCGGCGACCTGGTGCGCACCACCGAGGTCACACCCGAGTCGTTCCTGGCGCACAAGGATGCGGTGCTGGCCCACATGCGGGAGTTCAGCACCGACCTGGCCCGCTACGGTCCTAAACTCGCGGCGGCGCTGGCGCGGGTGCAGGAGACCGGGATCGACCGCATGCTCGGGTTCGCCGCCGCGCACGACGAGCGGATGCTGTTGTCCGTGGCCGAGCGGCACGCGGACTGGTGGGCCCGGTGGCGTGGGCTCGAGCGGTGGTTCGTCGGCGCCGCCGACGTGCCCAGCGAGTCGGAGCGGCTCCGGGACGGCACGATGAGCGCGATCGCGGCGGTGCTGGCGCTGCTGCGGCGATTGACGGAGACCCGCCGGGGCGGGGTCAGCCGCGAATCGCAGCTGCGGCACCTGGCCGCCTGGTTCGCGGCCGCGCCGGACGAGCAGTCGGCGCACGCGCTGTTCGACGCGGTGTTCGACCTGGGCCGCCCGCGGCACTTCTCCGTCGTGCATCCCGACCCGGAGACGGTCCCGGTGACGACGTCGTGGTGGGACGCGCCACCCGTGCCGATCGCCCGGACGCTGGCCGAGACCGGGCGCACCCCGTCGGCGGGAGCGCCGGCGCGGGTGCAGCGCAACGAATCCGGGGTCCGGCGGTTGCGGGAACGGCAGCTGGCGACGCAGCGGGCGCGGGCCGAGGCGGCACGCTCCCTCGCGGCGGGCGGCGTGGACGAGCGGGAGTTGTCCGAGCCGGAGACCGAGGTGCTGTTGGGTCTGCTCGACGCGGCGCTGTCGGCGCGGGTTCCGGTCAGCGGCACCGTGCCGGGTGCGACGGGCACCCAGAACGGGGTGCGGCTGACGCTGAGCCCGGCCCCGGAGGGCACGGTGGTCCGGACGGCGCGGGGCCGGCTGCATCTGGACGGGCTGCGGGTGAGCGTGCAGTGAGCGCCCGGCGGATCTCGCCGCTCGACCGGGATTCCTACCAGCGGGCGGCACGGCTGATCCTCTCGCACCACCTGGTGACCACCCGATACCCCGACCGGGCCGCGCTGCCGCTGCTGCGCCGGTGGGCGACGGAGCTGCGGGAGGACCTGCTCGAGTTGTTCGGGTACCGGCTCGAGGTGACCGAGACGACCGCGCGGTTGTTCACCGTCGCCGACCGGCTCGATCCCGGGGGCGGGGCGCGCTCGGTGACCGACCGGCCCTTCGACCGTCGCCGGTACGCATATCTGGCGCTGGCGCTGGCGGCGCTGGGCCGCGCGGGTGGGCAGATCACCCTGTCGGAGCTGGCCGAGCAGGTCGCGTCCGAGGCGGGACAGGTGCCCGGGGTCGAACTGGCTCCCGAGCGGGCGACGGACCGGGACGCGTTCGTCGACGCGGTGGCGTGGCTGGCGGCGCGGGGGGCGATCGCGCTGGCGGACGGCGACGCCGGGGGCTGGGTGTCGGACCCGGAGCGAGGTGAGGCCCTCTACGACATCGACCGGCCCGTGGTGGCGGCGTTGTTCCGGCCGCCGCGGGCGCTGCAGCACCTGAATTCGGTGCGGGGCCTGCTCGCCGCCGGTGACCGCCGCGACGGGGACCGGAGCGTGGGCACCGCGGAGGTGGCGCGGCGGGTGCGCCGGGCGCTGGTGCAGCGGCCGGTGGTGTATGCCGAGGAACTCGACGACGAGGCGCGGCTGCAGCTGGCGCTGCCGCGCACGACCGCGGGAATCGAACTGTTGACGGGGCTGGTGGCCGAGCGCCGCGCGGAGGGCGTCGCGCTGGTGGACTCGTCGGGGCGGATGTCGGATCTGCGGTTTCCGGGGGTGGGGACGGTTCCGCAGGTGGCGTTGTTGCTGGCCGGGGAGATCTGCGCGCGGGTGTCGGAGCCGGGGTGCGAACCGGTGCGGTTGCCGCGGCCGGTGGACGCGGAGGCCGAGCTCGAGGCGGGATTGGACGCCGCGATCCCGGCGGCCGGGGTGTTCGCGCCGCTGGCGGGTGACGCGGCTGCGGCGGATGCGCCCCCGGGGTCGCGGCCGGCGCCGGCGCATCCGCTGGTCGAGGACAGTTGGCTGGCGGAGACGGTGGCGCGGCTGGCCGACGAGTTCGGTCGTACCTTCGCCGCGCAGTGGCAGGCCGATCCGGCCGGTCTGCTGGAGGCGGCGGTGACGGTGTTGGAGCGGCAGCGGCTGGTGGCCCGGGTGCCCGGCGGGGTGCTGGCGTTGCCGGCGCTGGCCCGGTTCCGGGGGGTGGTGGTGACGGTGCGCGAACGCGATCCGCGTCTCGCGCTGGCCGGCGAGGATTCGAACGAAGCGGAGATGTCGTGAGCAGTGCCCGTTTCCGGCCCACCCGGGCCGGGATCATCAACCTGTGGGACTACCGGGATCAGGAGTTCTCGTTCGCGGACGGTCGGCTGGTGCTGCGGGGGCCCAACGGGTCGGGCAAGACCAAGGCGCTCGAGGTGCTGTTCCCGTTCGTGTTCGACGGTCGCATCGAGCCGCGGCGGTTGAACCCGTTCGCCGGCGAGGAGCGCACGATGCGGTCCAACCTGCTGTATCAGGGGCAGGACAGTGCGTATTCGTATGTGTGGATGGAGTTCTGCCGCGGGCGCCGGGACGATCCGGAGGCGGTGACGGTGGGGGTCGGGATGCGCGCGGCGCGCGGCCACGACAAGGTCACGCGGTGGTATTTCGTCGTCGACGGCCGGGTCGGTGTGGACTTCTCGCTGCTGGATGCGGCCGATCGTCCGCTGACGCGGCGGCAGCTGATCGAGGAGGTCGGTGCCGATGCGGTCACGGACCGGCCGGTGGACTACCGGGCGGCGATCGATGCGCGGTTGTTCGGGCTCGGGATCGAGCGTTACGAGCAGCTGATCAACCTGATCCTGACGTTGCGCCGGCCGCAGCTGGCGAAGAATCTGGATCCGAAGGGGTTGTCGCAGGCGCTCACCGACGGGTTGCGGCCGCTCGACGAGCAGCTGGTGCTCGAGGCGGCGCGGTCGTTCGCCGACATGGAGGAGGTGTCCCGCACACTGGAGTCGTTGGCGGCGGCCGACGACGCGGCGCAGAGGTTCGTCGCGGTGTATACGACCTACCTGGGTCAGCAGGCTCGCGCCGACGTGGACCGGCTGGGGGCCCGGCTGGCGGCGGTCGACGCCGGCACGTCGGAGTGGACGGCGTCGGTGGCGGCGTTCGAGCGGGCCGGGGTGGAGCGGGCGCTGACGCTCGAGCGGCTCGAGGTCGCGGAGCGGGACCTCGAGCAGACCCGCGCGACGCTCGAGGCGCTGCAGCGGTCGAGCGCGTACGAGGGTAAGCAGCAGCTCGACGATCTGGCGCAGGTGGTGGCGGATCTCGAGCGCACCACGGCCGGGCAGGCGGAGCAGGCGCAGCGCGCGCGGGTGGAGCTGGCGCAGCGTGAGGAGGAGGCGCGGCGGGCCGCGGAGGCGGCCGCGGACGCGGCGTCCGCGGCACACCGCGCCGAGGACGCGCTCGCCGGGGCGGCGCGCGATGCGGGTGTCGAGTGGGCGGGGCCGGGCGGGGACATCGGCGGTGACCAGATCGCGGCGACGGTCGCCGCGTGTGCGGAGGAGCGGGCCGCGGATGTGCGCGCGGTGCGGGCGGCGGTGGCGGCCGCGGAGGGGGCGTCGGCGGCGCGGGTGCGGGCGGAGGCCGCGGCCGAGCGCGCCCGGGCGCAGCGCGAGTCGGCCCGGGCGGCGGTGGACGCGGCGGACGCGGCGGTGGAGTCGGCCCGCGCGGAGGCGTCGACCCTGTTGCGGGAGTGGTGGACCGGTCATCGGGACGCATGGTCGGGGGTCGACGGGCCGGAGGAGCTGTTCGAGGCGCTGGCTGCGGCGATCGCGGCGGCCGGCGACGACGAGGCGGCGACACCGGCGGCGGTGCTGGCCGAGCGTACGGCATCGGTGGTCGAGGAGTTGCGGTTCCGCGGCCGTGGCCTGGAGGCGGAGATCACGCACGGACGGGAGCGGATCGCGCTGTTGGAGGCCGAGCGGGACATGATCGAGGCCGAGCGCGACGACGCTCCCCCGGCGTTCCCTGCGTCGACCGCGGGGACCGGCACGTCGGGCGCGCCGCCGTGGCGGGCGGGGCGGTTCGCGGACGCGGTGAGCGCGGAGGCGGCCGCGGGCCTCGAGGCGGCGCTGGAGGCGGCGAACCTGTTGACGGGCTGGGTGTGCGGCGGGGCGGGAGACGTGCCCGCGGGGGCGACGGTGCTGGTGCCGGCGCCGCCGGCGCAGCGGCCCGCGGGCCGGACGTTGGCCGACGTGCTGGTCGTGGAACCGGATACCGGGGTGCCGGCCGAGCGGGTGCGGGAGGTGCTGGCGTCGGTCGCGGTGCCGGACGTGGTGACGGACGAGACCGGCCCGGCGGTCGACGAGCGTGGCGGCTACCGCCAGGGGGTGCAGCTGGGTCGGTACACGAAGGCGGAGGCCGAGTACATCGGGGCGACCGCGCGGGCCCGTCGCCGGCGCCTGCGATCGGCCGAGCTCGACGCGGAGATCGCCGAGGTGCGGGCGCGGGTGGCGGACGCGGAGTCGGCGCGGGTGGCGGTCGGCGAACGGCTGGCGCGGCTGGATGGGGCCGCGGCGGCGGTGCCGCGCACCGGCGCGGTGCTTGCGGCGTTGCGGAAGGTCAGTGAGTGCGCGGGGGCGTTGCGCACCGCCGGGGAGGCGGCGGCCGCGGCGGACCGGGACCTCGATCAGGTGATCGCCGAATGCTCCGTGAAGGAGCGGCAGGTGCGGTCGGTGGCGGCCCGGTACCGGGCGCCGCACACGGTCCGCGAGCTCGAGCAGCTGGCGGCGGCGATCCGGTTCTTCGAGTCGCAGGGCCAGGTGTTGTTGCGTGCCCGGCGGGAGCGGGTGGCCGCGGTCGAGCGGGCGCGGGAGGCGCAGGCGCGGCGCGACGACACCCGGGTGGCGGCCGGTGCGTCCGCCGAACGGGCGGTCACGGCCGAGGAGTCGCTGCGGCAACAGCAGCAGCGGCTGGCGACACTGCGTGAGGCGTTGGGCGCCGACGCGCAGCAGATCGACGCGCAACTCGCACAGGCCCGCGAACGGATCGAGGCGGCGCGGACGGAGCAACGCGCCGCGCGCCGCGCGCACGACGAGGCGGTCGAACGGCTCGGGAAGGCGGAGGCGGCGCATGTCGCGGCGGAGCAGGCGCTGCGGTCGGCGTTGACCGAGACGCGGGCCGATGCGGCACAGCTGGCGCCGTATGCGCGGCCGGATGTGCTGGCGCTGCTGGGGATCTCGGAGGAGCTGCGGTGGCCGTCGGCGGCAGTGGAGTGGCCGGCGCCGGAGCAGGCTCGGCTCACCCGGGCGGCCGGGGACGTGCCTGCGGTGCCCGCGGCGGTGGGGGCGCTGTACGCGGCGCTGGCGGCGGCGACGGCGACGGTCAAGGGCGGGGACGGGGCCCGCAAGGCGGCCCGGTCGGCGTTGACGGCGGCGTTGCAGGAGTTCGACGGTCAGCTCGCGGCGGCCGGTCAGGACTATCGGCTGCAGTGGGATGCGCCGGAGGGGTTGACGGTGGTGCGGGTGCAGGACGAGCAGGGGTTCTCGTCGGTGGCGGAGTTCGCGGTGCGGATCGGGGCGGCGCGGCGGGAGCAGGAGCTGCTGTTGACCGACGCGGAGCGGCGCATCCTCGAGGATGCGCTGTTGGCGGGCTTGGCGCAGCAGATCCACGAGCGCACCGAGGACGCGCGGGAGCTGATCGCCCGGATGGGGACGGAGATGCGGCAACGGCGCATGTCGTCGGGGACGACGGTGGGAGTGCGATGGGTGCTGGCCGATCATCTCGACGATCAGGCACGGGCGGTGTGCCGGCTGCTGGATCGGGAGGTGTCGGCGCTGGGTCCGGAGGAGCTGGCGCGGGTGCGGGCGCATTTCGCGGCGCGGATCCGGGCGGAGCGGGCGGCGCATCCGGAGCGGTCGTATCCGGAGATCCTGGCGACGACGCTGGACTACCGGCGGTGGCGGGTGTTCTCGTTCGGGTTGATCGGCGCGGACGGCACGGAGGATCGGTTGACGGTGGCGCGGCATTCGGCGTTGTCGGGGGGTGAGCAGTCGGTGTCGCTGCATCTGCCGTTGTTCGCGGCGGCGCACGTGATGCTGGATTCGGCGGATCCGCAGGCGCCGCGGTTGCTGGCGTTGGACGAGGCGTTCGCCGGGGTGGACGACAACGGGCGTGCGGAGTTGCTGGGGTTGAGTGTGCAGTTCGATCTGGATCTGTTCATGACCGGCTACGACCTGTGGATCACCTATGCCGGGGTGCCGGCGTGCGCGCACTACGATCTGGCGCATTCGGTGGCCGAGCACACGGTCGGGGCGACGCTGCTGGTGTGGTCGGAGGGCGGGTTGCTCGCCGAGCACGACGGGTCGGATCTGGCGGCGGCGCTGGGGTCGCCGGGGACGCGGCGGGTGCCGGCGCCGGTGAAGGGGGCGCTCGAGTTCGCGTAGGGGTGCGGGTACTCCCGGATCGATGCGGGAGGCGGCGCATCCCCCTCTGCTCCGATGCGCCGGACGGTGGGTTCCGCTTCGGGGCTGTGGAAGCAGGGTCGCCAAGTTCGGTTTTTCTTTAGGTTCCGCTGCGCTCGGATTCTCTCGGTGCCGGGGTGCGGCGTCGCCGACCGCAGGCCCCGCCGACGCCGAGTCAGGGCCCCCGACTACGGCATCGATCGGCACCACACCGGATTCGACGGATGCTGTCGCCACCCGGTCGTCGGCGCTGCGCGCTGCCGAATCCACGGCAACGGGCAGACCGACGAGCTGCGGCGGAGCGTTGACCCCCGTCCGGTCCGATGCAAAGATGATCAACCACACGCGGTCGAACGCGTGTGCGAAAACTCAACAGGAAGGCCCGCCGCGACTGCCACCGCGACGGGCCGGATGTCCGACTGAAAAGGAGTCGAACATGCGACAGCATACTCATGCGCAGGTGACGCCATGAGCATCGAAGCGATCATCTGGGCACTTGAACGCGCCGCGATCCCCTCCCCCACGCCGCCCGGCATGCCGTCGGCGCCGGCGCTGACCGTGGTCCTGATCAGCCTGGCGAATCACGCGTCCCGGCACGGCGAGGGCGCCTATCCATCCGTGCGCACCCTCGCCGGCTACGCCCGGATGAGCGAACGGCAGGTGCAACGCTGCCTTGCCGCCCTCGTCCAGCTCGGTCTCATCTCCCGCGGCGACCAGCAGCGCGTCGCCGCCACCATCGCTCGCGAGGACCGTCGCCCCACCTGCTACAACCTGGCGATGCGGCGGGGCGACACATCGTCACCCCGCTCCCGCGCACGGGGCGACAACTGTGCCCCCGACGGGGTGACAGTCGAGCGGCCACGGGGTGACACGCATGTCACCCGAACCGTCCTCGAACCAAGAGATGAACCTGCTGCGTCGCGCCCGGCGCCTCCCGCCCGCGCCGCGAAGGCGGCGCAGCGGCCGCATCATCCGCAGATCGAGACACTGGCCGCGGCATGCCGCCGGGCCGGGCTCACCGCCCGGTTCGACACCCTCACCGCGGAGAAGGCCTCGATAATCACGCACTCGGTCGACGTCCACGGCATCGACGCGCTCGTGCGCGCGGCACTCGCACGCCATCGACCACACGATCCCGCCCGCTCGGCGGCGGCGTGGATCCCGACCTGGCAGGAACTGCGCCCGCCGCGGCCGAAACGTCCACCCACCTGCGGCAACTGCGAGGAGTACGGCTGGCGACCTGACGACGAACTCGGCAGAGCAGTTCGCTGCCCGTGCCGCCGCGCCGGATTCGAGTGGCCGGAGGCACCCCCCGGAGTGCCGAGCGCACGCAAGCGGACCGAATCCTGCTCCGCCCACGACCGCACTCACCGGACGTTGTGTGCGAGTAGTGCGTGACGCGGACGGAGTGTCTGTTCGCCGTGGTCGGTCCGATGGATCCACATTGCGCCGCGACGACGCCGCCGGCGGGCGATTCGTCCACGAGTCGCACCGCCAGGGGCCTTTTCGGCGAGTGCCGGTGGTGGCGGAGACCTACGGCCCGGCACCGGAGTTCCGCAGCGCACATCTCGTCGTTACGCCTCGGCGTGTCGCGACGAGATGTGCACACTCGAAATGAGCTCTATCGCAGTGGGATGCCGAGCAGGGCGTCGACGGCGTCCGCGAATACGGCGGGTGCCGAGGGGTCGTCGCCGCCGTGCTCGACCGCGAACTTCGCCCACGCATCCAGTGCGTCGAGGGCCTTGGGCGTGTCGAGGTCGTCGGCGAGGTGCTGGCGCAGCCGGGCGACGGTGTCGTCGACCGAAGCCGCGGACGGCAGGGCCGCGGCGTCGCGCCACCGGGCGAGGCGGGCCTGGGCGTCGGCGAGGACCTGGTCGGTCCAGGCCCGGTCGGTGCGGTAGTGCCCGGCGAGCAGACCCAGGCGGATGGCGGCGGGGTCGACGCCCTGGCCGCGGAGTTTGGAAACGAAGACGAGGTTGCCGCGGGACTTCGACATCTTCTCGCCGTCGAGGCCGATCATCCCGGTGTGCACGTAGTGCCGGGCGAAGCGGCGCTCGCCGGTAACGGCCTCGGCGTGGGCGGCGGAGAACTCGTGGTGCGGGAAGATCAGGTCGCTGCCACCGCCCTGGACGTCGAAGCCGCTGCCGATCCGGTTGAGGGCGATCGCGGCGCATTCGATGTGCCAGCCGGGGCGGCCGTCGCCGAACGAGGACGGCCAAGCCGGTTCGCCGGGCCGCTGCGCGCGCCAGAGCAGCGCGTCGAGCGGGTCACGTTTGCCGGGGCGGTCGGGGTCGCCGCCGCGTTCGGCGAAGAAGTGGTCCATGGTGGCGCGGTCGTAGCCGGACTCGTAGCCGAACTGCTCGGTGGCGTCGGCGCGGAAGTACACGTCGGCGTACTCGGCGTCGTCGACGATGTAGGCGGCGCCGGAGGCGACGAGTTTCTCGACCAGTTCGACGACTTCACCGACGGATTCGACGGCGCCGATGTAGTCGCGGGGCGGCAGGACGCGCAGCGCCTCCATGTCCTCGCGGAACAGCGCGGTCTCGCGCATGCCGAGCACGATCCAGTCCTCGCCGTCGCGGGCGGCGCGTTCGAACAGCGGGTCGTCGACGTCGGTGACGTTCTGGACGTAGTGCACGTCGTGGCCCGCGTCGCGCCACACCCGATGGACCAGGTCGAAGGCGAGGTAGGTGGCGGCGTGGCCGAGGTGGGTGGCGTCGTAGGGGGTGATGCCGCAGACGTACATCGTGGCCGTGCGACCCGGGGTGACGGGGCGGACCGCGCGGTCCGCGGTGTCGTAGAGCCGCAGCGGGGGGCCCTGGCCGGGGACGGACGGGAGCGCGATGTCGGACCATGACAGCATGCGCACGAGCCTAGTGGAGGGCGCAGAGCGCTCCGGACGGAGGCCGGGTCCTCAGAACGCCGGCCAGGGGATGCGCCGCTCGCCGACGGGGCGGGGCATGACGGGGCGGCGGAGCAGGGCGGCGATGCGGCCGCGCAGGGCGGCGACCTCGCGGGCGGTGATGTAGGTGCCCAGCCGCCGGCCGAGTTCGCCGTCGAGTTCGCGGGCGAGTTTGTCCAGGTCGACCAGGAGCGACGGGTCGATCGGGCTGCCGGCCCAGCCCCACAGCACGGTGCGCAGCTTGTTCTCCTGGTGCAGGCAGATGCCGTGGTCGACGCCGTACACGCCGCCGTCGAGGCCTTCGAGGGCGTGTCCGCCCTTGCGGTCGGCGTTGTTGAGGACGACGTCGAGCACGGCCATGCGCTGCAGGCGCGGGTCGTCGGCGTGGACGAGGACGACGTCGGTGCCGTCGAGGTCGCGGGCGCGCAGGACGGGCAGCCATCCGGGAGGGACGGCGTCGAGCGGGCACAGGTCGACCAGGTCGAGGCGGCCGGGCGGGTCAGCGGGATCGGGGGTGTCGATCCACTGCTGCACCATGCCGGTCCCGAAGGGTCCCTCGCGCAGCACGGTGGTGGGGATCACCCCCCAGCCGAGGGCTTCGGAGACGAGGTAGGAGGCGACTTCCCGGCCGGCGAGAGTGCCGTCGGGGAAGTCCCACAGGGGCCGTTCCCCGCGGACGGGTTTGTACACGCAGCGCACGGTGGTCGCGCCGAGGGTGGCGTCGCACACGAGGGTGGCGTTGCTGGCGTGGACGACGCGGCCGACCACGGTGAGTTCGCCGTCCGTGAGCACGGTGCGGAGGTCGGGGCTGCCCACCGGGTCAGGTCTCCTCGCCGAGCCAGGCGGCGGGGTCGAAGCCCTCGGTGCGCAGGTACCCGTTGGTGCGGACGCAGATGTGGCCGCCGCCGACCGGTTCCCCGCACACCGGGCACGGGGTGCGGCCGGCGGCGACGACGAGTTCGGAGCGGGCGGCGAAGTCGCGGGCCTGCTGGGGGGTGAGGAAGACGCGGACGGCGTCCGGGCCCTCCTCGGCGTCGTCGAGGACGACGGACTCGTCGACCTCGGTCTCGGTGACGGCGAGCAGTTCGACGACGACGTTGCCGCTGTCGGCGTCCCAGCCCAGGCCCATGGTCCCGACGCGGAACTCCGCGTCGATGGGGGTGACGAGCGGACTGATGTCGACGTCCGGGTCCTCGGGCAGGTCGGTGCCGAAGCGGCGGTGCACCTCCTCGAGGAGCAGGCCCATACGGTCGGCGAGGATCTGCACCTGTTGCTTCTCGAGCATGACGCTCACCACCCGGGAGGCGTGCACGGCCTGCAGATAGAACACCCGGTCGCCGGGTTCACCGACGGTGCCGGCGACGAACCGGTCCGGGGTCCGGAAGACATGTATCGCGCGGGCCATCGCACCTCCTCGTTGTCGTATCCATCCGGTGTCGCTCTCCCATTATCCGCCGCGGGGGGCGACCTCCCCGCCGGGCGCGGGCGCCGGTTGGGCGGGCGGTGCGAGCCCGGACAGGTCCGAGCCGGTGTCGTTGACCCGCAGCACGAACGGGCGGGTCTCGGTGTAGCGGACGACGCTGAGGGACGCGGGCTCGGCGACGATGCGCTGGTAGCCGTCGAGGTGCGTGCCGAGCGCGTCGGCGAGGACGGCCTTGATGACGTCGCCGTGGGTGCAGGCGATCCAGACGACGTCACCGCCGTGGGCGGCGGCGAGGCGGCTGTCGTGTTCGCGGACGGCGGTGACGGCGCGGGCCTGGACCTGCGCGAGGCCCTCGCCGTCGGGGAACACGGCGGCCGAGGCGTGCTGCTGGACCACCTTCCACAGCGGTTCCTGCAGGAGTTCGCCGAGTTCGCGGCCGGTCCACTGCCCGTAGTCCACCTCGACGAGGCGGTCGTCGACGAGGGGGGTCAGGCCGCGGTCGGCGGCGAGGGGGGTCACCGTCTGGTGGCAGCGCAGCAGCGGCGAGTGCACGATCTCGGCGATGGTGAGGCCGGCGAGCCGCGCGACGAGGCCCTTGGCCTGGATGTGGCCGACCTCGTCGAGTTCGACGCCGGGGGTGCGTCCGGCGAGGACCCGGGCGGTGTTCGCCGTCGAGCGCCCGTGCCGCAGCAGGATGACCGTCATGAAGCCAGCCTAATGGGCCGGGCGCCCGACGAGCGGGCCCGGCGGGGTCCCGGCCTCAGGTGGCCGAGATGGTGCCGGTGGCGAGCAGGGCCAGGACGAGGGTGCCGAGGGCGATGCGGTAGCCGACGAACCAGTACATCGAGTGGTCGACGACGAATTTGAGCAGCCAGGCGATGGAGGCGTAGCCGACGGCGAACGCGACGGCGGTGGCGACGAACAGCTGGGCGCCGGAGGCGCTGAGGCCCTCCCCGGCGGGTTCGAACGCGTCCGGGAGGCTGAACAGGCCGGAGGCGACGACGGCGGGGATGGCGAGCAGGAACGAGTACCGGGCGGCGGCCTCGCGGGTCAGGCCGAGAAACAGGCCGGCGCTGATAGTGCCGCCGGAGCGGGACACGCCGGGGATCAGGGCGAGGGCCTGCGCGGAGCCCATGACGATGCCGTCGCGGAGGGTGAGTTCGTCGAGCTTGCGGGTCTTGCGGCCGTAGCGTTCGGCGGCGGCGATGACCAGGGCGAACACGATGAGCATGGTGGCGATGAGCCACAGGTTGCGGGCGCCGGTGCGGATCTGGTCCTTGAACAGGAAGCCGAGGACGCCGACGGGGATGGTGCCGACGATCACGTACCAGCCCATGCGGTAGTCGAGGTCGCTGCGGTGTTCGCGGTGGGCGAGGCCACGGAACCAGGCGGCGACGATCCGGACGATGTCCTTGCCGAAGAAGACCAGGACGGCCGCCTCGGTGCCGAGCTGGGTGACGGCGGTGAAGGAGGCGCCGGCGTCGGTGCCGAAGAAGATCTCCGAGACGATCCGCAGGTGGCCGGAGGACGAGATCGGCAGGAACTCGGTCAGGCCCTGCACGAGGCCGAGGACGAGCGCCTGCAGCCAGGTCATGGATTCGCCGGTCACGCGGTGCCCTCCGGGTGCTCGTGGGGACGGTCGCCGGGGGTGGGGTCGATTTTCACCTGGGCGAGGGTACGCGGCGCGGCGGAACGGTTTTCGCGGCCTCACGGCACTAGGGTGCTGGGTCAGGGGCGGCGGTCGCGGTGACGGCGGCTCGACCCCGTCGGTCGGATCATGACGAGGCGCGGGCGGATATGGAACACAGAACGGTGGGTGCGAGCGGGCTGCGGGTCTCGCGGCTCGGCCTGGGCACCCTGAGCTGGGGACGCGGCACGGACGGGGACGAGGCGGCGGCGCAGCTGTCGGCGTTCGTCGACGCCGGTGGCACCCTGGTCGACACCTCCCCCGCCTACGGTGACGGGGTGGCGCAGCGGATCCTGGCGGAGCTGCTCGACGACGTGGTGCCGCGCGATCAGCTGGTCGTGTCGGGCAGCTCGGGCATCGACACCTCGAAGGTCGGGGCGGGGCGGGTGGACTGTTCCCGTGCGGGTCTGCTCACGCAGCTGGACCGCACGCTGCGGGACCTGGGCACCGACCATCTCGATCTGTGGCAGGTGGCGACGTGGGATCCACGGACGCCGGTCGACGAGGTGGCGGCGGCGCTGGAGTTCGCGGTGACCAGCGGCCGGGCCCGGTACGTGGGGGTGCGCGGGTACCTGGGGTGGCAGCTGGCGACGGCCGCGTCGGTGGCGACGCGGCACGCACCGCTGGTGGGAACGCAGGTGGAGTATTCGCTGCTCGCGCGCGGGGTCGAGGAGGAGCTGATCCCGGCGGCCCTGCACCACGGGGTGGGGGTGTTCGCGGCGGTGCCGCTCGCGGGCGGGGTGTTGACGGGCAAGTACCGCGACGGCATCCCGGCGGACTCGCGGGGCGCCGACGACCTGCACACCGAGGAGGTGCGCAGCTATCTGACCGAGCCGGCGGCGCGGGTGGTCGAGGCGGTGGCGACGGCCGCGGACGGACTGGGGACCTCCCCGCTGGCGGTGGCGTTGGCGTGGGTGCGGGACCGGACGGGAGTGGCGTCGACGGTGGTGGGTGCGCGGGATCTGGCGCAGCTGACCGGGGTGCTGGTGACGGAGGAACTGGAGTTGCCGGCGGCGATCGCGGCGGCGCTCGACGACGTCAGTGCGTGACGTCGGGCCCCCGGGCCCGCGACCCCGCCACGAAGTTAGGTTAGCCTGTGGTCGAGGTCGGTGCACCGGCACCGGACGGCGGGCACGAGGAGGGACCGGTCGATGACCGCGATCGAGGCCGCGGGGTTCGCGCAACGGCTCCGCCGGGAGACCGCGCAGGCGCACAGCGACACCGAGAACGCGCAGTTCGTCACCGAACTGCTGGCCGGCCGGCTCACCCGGCAGGGGTATGCGGCGCTGCTCGCGCAGTCGTGGTTCGTCTACGAGACGCTCGAACGGGTCGGCCGCTCGCACGCGGGTGACCCGATCGCCGGGCCGTTCCTGGACGACGCGTTGCTGCGCACTCCGGCGCTCGAGGCGGATCTGACGTTCCTGCTCGGCCCGCGGTGGCGGGAGACGATCGCGCCGCTGCCCGCGACCGAGCGGTACGTCGCGCGGCTCGAGCAGGTGGCCGCGGTGCGCCCGGAGGTGTTCCTGGCGCACCACTACCTGCGGTATCTGGGGGATCTGTCGGGTGGGCAGATCATCCGGCGCCTGCTCGAGCGCGCGTACGGGCTGGACCGGGACGGGTTGCGGTTCTACATCTTCGACGACATTCCCCACCCCAAGCCGTTCAAGGACGCCTACCGGGCGAAGCTGGACGCGGCGCCGCTCGACGAGGGCCGGCGGCGCACGGTGATCGACGAGGCGAACCTGGTGTTCGGGCTCAACGCCGACCTGTTCGCCGATCTGGCCGCCGACCTGGACCGGTACCGCACGACTTCCGCCCTGCCATGACGCGACGCGGCATCCTCGCGTTCCTCGCCGCGGCGCTCGCGCTCGTCGCGCTGCTCGTCGGGTGTTCGACCGCCCCGACCGGGGGCGGCGGGACCGGGGCGCGCACCGCGGTGGTGGGCGACCCGAATCCGCGGCCGATCGCCGAGGCTCCCGTGCCGGCGCTGCCGGTGACGGTCCGCGGCGTCGACGGGGTCGACGTCACCGTCACCGACGCCTCCCGCATCGTGACGGCCGACCGGTCGGGCACCCTCGCCCAGACCGTGTTCGCGCTCGGTCTCGGGGACCGGCTGGTGGGTCGGTCGACGGCGGGTTTCCCCGCCGTCGAGCAGGTGCCCAACGTCACCCCCGGCGGGCACGGGCTCTCGACGGAGGCGATCTTGGCCCTGGCCCCGACGGTGGTGCTCACGGACACGTCGGTGGGGCCGCTCGCGGTGCAGGAACAGCTGCGGGCCACCGGGGTGCCCGTGGTGTTCGTCGACCCGCGCCGCACCCTGGCGACCGTGGGCGAGCAGATCCGCTTCGTCGCCCGGGCGCTCGGCGTGCCCGCGGCGGGTGAGGCACTGGCGCAGCGCACCGACGACGAGATCGCCGCGGCCCGCGCGGCGGTGCCGGACGACGGGACACCCCCGACGGTGGCGTTCCTGTATCTGCGCGGGTCGGCGATCAAGATGCTCGGCGGTCCCGGATCGGGCGCGGACGCGCTCGTCGAGGCGCTCGGCGGCCGCGACGCGGGCACCGTCGCCGGCCTGACGTCCGAGTTCACCCCGATCACCAGCGAGGCGATGATCGCCTCCGCCCCGGACGTGATCTTGATCATGACCGAGAGCCTGGCCTCCGTGGGCGGGCCCGAGGGCCTCGCCCGGCTGCCCGGCGTCGCCCAGACCCCGGCCGGGCGCGACGGCACCATCGTCGACATGGCCGACTCGGTGCTGCTGAGCTTCGGCCCGGACACCGGCCGGGTGCTCGCCGCGCTCGCCGCGGCGCTCTACCCGGCCGCACCGGCATGAGCGCCGTCGACTCCCCCGCCCCCGTCCGTCCGGCCGCCGCCCACCGCGGCCGCACCGCGGCGGTGGTCGCCGGCCTGACGGCCGCCCTGGTGGTGCTGGCGGTGCTCTCGGCGTGCCTCGGGCAGGTGCCCACCTCGCCGGCCGAGGTGATCGGCAGCGTGCTGCACCGCCTCGGGCTCGACCTCGGGCCGCTGCCGGCCCACCCGGCCGGTGAGGTCACCCTGTGGGAGGTGCGGTTCCCGCGGGTGGTGCTCGCCGTCGTGGTGGGGGCGTCGCTGGGCTGCGCGGGCGCCCTGCTGCAGGGCGTGTTCGCCAATCCGCTCGCCGAGCCCGGGGTGATCGGCGTCTCCGCCGGGGCCGCCGTCGGCGCGTGCGCGGCGATCGTGCTGGGCGGGGCGTTCACCGCCGGGTGGGCGCTGGCGGGCGCCGCGTTCGTCACCGGGCTGCTGACCACGACCCTGGTGTACGTGCTGTCGCGGTCCGAGGGCCGCACCGAGGTGGTCACGGTCATCCTCACCGGCGTGGCGGTCAACGCGTTCGCCGGCGGCCTGATCGCCCTGTTCACGTTCGTCGCCTCCCCCGCCGCGCGCGACCAGATCGTGTTCTGGCAGCTCGGCAGCCTGGGTGGGGCCACGTGGGAGGTCGTGTCGGTGGTCGCGCCGCTCGCGGTCGGCGGCGTCGTCGCGGCCGTCGTGCTCGCCCCGAAGCTGGACCTGCTCGCCCTCGGCGAGCACGTCGCGCGCCACCTCGGGGCCGACGTCGAGCGGGTACGGCAGGCCGCGATCGTCGTCGTCGCCGTCCTGGTGTGCTCCGGGGTGGCGTTCACCGGCATCATCTTGTTCGTCGGGCTCGTGGTGCCGCACCTGATGCGGATCGCGCTGGGGCCCGCGCACCGCGTGCTGATCCCGGCCGCCGCGTTGTGCGGCGCGGTGGTGCTGCTCGCCGCGGACCTCGGTGCCCGCACCCTGGTGCCGAACGCGGACCTGCCGCTGGGCATGCTGACCTCGCTGGTCGGTGGCCCGGTGTTCTTCTGGATGCTGCGCCGCACCCGGGCACGCCAGGGCGGCTGGGCGTGAGTCCGCGGCGGCCGTGGCCGGACCGGCAGGTGCCCGCCCGAGCCGGGCGGGGCGCGGTGACGCTGCGCGCCGAGCAGGTGGCCGTCCGCCGCGGCGAGCGCGTCGTCCTCGACGGCGTCGACCTCGAGGTGCGGGTCGGGGAGGTGCTCGCGCTGGTCGGGCCCAACGGCGCCGGCAAGTCCACCCTGCTGGCCGCGCTCGCCGGCGATCACCCCGTCGCGGCGGGCGAGGTGACGGTCGGTGACCGTCCGCTGGCCGAGTTCTCGGCCGCCGCCCTGGCGCGACGACGGGCGGTGCTGCCGCAGCAGCACGCGGTCGGGTTCGCCTTCACCGCCCTGCAGGTGGTGCGGATGGGCCGTGCGGTCTGGGCCCGCACCGACCGCAGCCGGGAAGACGAGACGACGGTGGCCGCGGCGCTGGCCGAGGCGGACGTCACGCACCTGGCGCACCGGCCGTTCCCCGCCCTGTCCGGCGGCGAGCGGGCCCGGGTGGCGCTGGCGCGGGTGCTGGCGCAGGACACCCAGACGCTGCTGCTCGACGAGCCCACCGCGGCCCTGGATCTGGGGCATCAGGAGACGGTGATGCAGGTGGTGCGCGGCCGCGCCGACGCCGGCACGGCCGTGGTGGTGGTGCTGCACGATCTGAATCTGGCCGCCGCGTACGCGGACCGGGTCTGTGTGCTCGCCGGAGGCCGCGTCGCCGCCGACGGCCCGCCCGCGCAGGTGCTGACCGGGGAGCTGCTCACTCGCGTGTACCACTACCCGGTGCGGGTCCATCCCCATCCCGGGACCGGCGCACCGCTGGTGCTGCCGCTGCGGGCCGGCGACGCGGCGGCGTCACCGGCCGGGCAGCCAGCCGAGCACGCGGTCGAGCCACGTCGGTGACCGGCACGGCCGGGCGCGGGCGACGGTGTCCCGCACCGCCGCCGCCACGCTGCGTTCGTCGCCGAGGTCGATCTCGGCGACCGACGCCCGCGCCCGGGCGATCACGTCCGCCGCGGTGGGCACGGTGGACGGGCCCGCGGGCCGGTACACCTCCACCCGCAGGGTGGCGCGGCGCACCCGGAACGAGAACGGCCGGCCCTCCTCGGTGCGACCGAACCCGTGCGCATGCACACCCGGGCTGAGGTATTCGACGACGAAGCCGTCGGGGGGCCGGTCGGGGGAACCGGTGGGCCAGGTCACATCGGCCTCCTGGCGGGGTGACGGGGGGCGAGGCGGCTGCGGCGCCGCCACGGCGATCAGGAACACTGGGGGTCGGGTGCGCCGCCGGCGACGGTGCCGCACGCCACCGACCCCGGGCGACGACGAGGAGCGAGACGATGGGCAGACCGGCAGCACGTGCGACCGCCGCGGCGGTGGGGTTCGCGTTGGCGCTGGTCACCGGGTGTTCCTCCTCCAGCGGCGGCGACAGCCTGCCCACCATCGACCCGGCGACCCCGGCCGTGGCGCCGGAACCGGCCGTCCCGCCGGCGGGGACGGTGCAGGCACTGGGCCGCGCCGTCGAGGCCCTCGCCGTCGATCCTGGCACGAGTACGGTCGCCGCGCTCGCCGGCGACGGGTCGCGGCTGCTGCTGCTCCGGGCCGCCGACCCCGCGGCAGCGCCCCGCGAGGTCACCCTGCCGGCCGCGGCGGCGACCGTGCTCGCCGGTGTCGACGGCGAGGTCCTCGCCCCCGGCGCCGGCGTCGTGACCCGGGTGGATGTGCGGTCGGGCGCCGTCACGGAGGTACCCGTGGACGGGGATGCGCGGGCGGCCGCCGTGCTGGCGGACGGTCGCCTCGCCGTGGGCACCGCCGACGGCGTCACCCACCTCGTGGACCCGGCGTCGGGTGCGACGCAGACCGTCCCCGGTCTGGCGTCGGTCGACGCGCTCGCCGCCGTGGGCACCGAGCTGGCCGCGCTGGATCGGCGCCAGACGTCGCTGACCGAGGTCGACGTCGCCGACGGGGATCTCGGCCTGGCGTTGCGCGCCGGGGAGGGTGCCACGCAGCTGGCCACCGACCCGTTCGGCCGGGTGCTGGTGACCGACACCCGGGGTGGGGAGCTGCACGTGTACACGCTCGATCCGCTGGTGTTGCGCCAGCGGTATCCGGTGCCGAACGCCCCGTACGGCGTCGCCTACGACAGCGCGAACGACCTCGTGTGGGTCACTTCGACCGGGAGCAACGAGGTCGTCGGCTACGATCTGTCGACCGGGATTCCGCAGGAGCGAGGCCGGTACGCGACGGTGCGGCAACCGAACTCGGTGGTGGTCGACACCGCCGGCGCCGTCCTGGTGATCGGATCCGGGACCGGGGACGGGCTGCAGAGGATCCCGATCGGGGGTGTGTGATGGCAGGTCCACGCGACGTGGGCGGCCGGTGGACGCGGATGCCGGTGGGCTGGGACACCAGCAACGACGAGTACGACTACGTGCCGCTGCGGCTGCCGCGCGACGTCTCGCGGGTCAGCGCGTCGCTCCGGCTCGCCATCCAGGCCGAGTTCCACGGGTGGGAGCTGACGCGGGTGCGGCTGTATCCCGACGGCAGCCGCCGGGTGCTGCTGCGCCGCCGCAAGACCGGCCACCACGTGCCCGAACCCACCGTTCGTTGACGCCGACCCCGGGCGCCGCCCGGGCCAGCAGGGAGTGTTCCGTGTATCGCTTGTTCCTTCGACTGCTGTTCCTGCTGCCGCCGGAGCGGATCCACCACCTCGCGTTCACCGCGATGCGGCTCGCGACCCGGGTCCCGCCGCTGCGGACGCTGATCGCGAAGGTTCTCGTCGTCGACGATCCGGTGCTGCGCAACACGGTGTTCGGGGTGACGTTCCCGGCCCCGCTCGGTCTCGCGGCCGGCTTCGACAAGGACGCGGCCGGGGTGAACGCCTGGGGTCCCCTGGGCTTCGGGTTCGCCGAGATCGGCACCGTCACCGCCCAGGCGCAGCCCGGCAACCCGGCGCCCCGGCTGTTCCGCCTGCCCGCGGACCGGGCGCTGATCAACCGGATGGGCTTCAACAACCACGGGGCCGGGGAGGCCGCGAACCGGCTGCGCACCCGCGCGCACACCGTCCCGATCGGCGCGAACATCGGGAAGACCAAGGTGGTCGCGCCGGCGGACGCGGCCGAGGACTACACCGCGAGCGCCCGGCTGCTCGGCCCGCTCGCCGACTTCGTCGTCGTCAACGTCTCGTCCCCCAACACCCCCGGGCTGCGCGACCTGCAGGCGGTCGAGTCGCTGCGGCCGCTGCTCGCGGCGGTGCTGGACACCGTGCACGTACCGGTGCTGGTGAAGATCGCCCCCGACCTGTCCGACGAGGACGTCGACGCGGTCGCCGACCTCGCCGTCGAACTCGGGCTCGCGGGCATCGTCGCCACCAACACCACCGTCCGGCGGGACGGGTTGCGCACCGATCCGGCC
This sequence comes from Rhodococcus sp. P14, assembly GCF_000256505.1. Taxonomy (NCBI): domain Bacteria; kingdom Bacillati; phylum Actinomycetota; class Actinomycetes; order Mycobacteriales; family Nocardiaceae; genus Rhodococcus; species Rhodococcus sp. P14. Next base: position 20,636 of record NZ_AJFC01000359.1, read on the forward strand.
CTGGTCGCGGAGATCGGCGCCGGCGGGCTGTCCGGTCCCCCGGTCGCACAGCGCTCCCTCGAGGTCCTGCGCCGGCTGCACGCGCGGGTCGGGGACCGGCTGGTGCTGATCTCGGTCGGCGGCATCGAGACCGCCGAGCAGGCGTGGGAGCGGATCCTCGCCGGCGCGTCGCTGGTGCAGGGCTACACCGGTTTCATCTACGGCGGCCCGTTCTGGGCACGCCGCGTCCACAAGGGTCTCGCCCGGAAGGTGCGGGCATCCGGGTTCGCGTCGATCGGCGACGCGGTGGGCGCAGGCGCCCGCGTCTGATCCGCCGCGCCCGGATCCGGCGGGCCGGGCCACACCGCCGGACAGACACACCCCTCGGGACGGGTGCGCCTGCCCGATTCCGGTGCGGAGCCGGCCCGCCGAACGGGTCTACTGCTCGAACGTGCCGTGCAGCGTCGCGCGCGCGATCGCGTGGGAGAACACGTTGAATCCGAGGAACGCCGGGGTCGAGTCGGGGCCGACCCCGTCGAGGGTCTCCACGTCGAGGGCGTGCACGGCCACGATGTAGCGGTGCGGGCCGTGCCCGGCCGGCGGGGCCGCGCCGAGGAAGCGGTGCAGGCCGCCGTCGTTCTTCAAGGTGACCGCACCCTCGGGCAGCGCGGAGCCGGTGTCGTCGCCGGCCCCCGCGGGCAGCGACGTCACCGACGCCGGGATGTTCGCCACCGCCCAGTGCCAGAACCCGGACGCGGTGGGTGCGTCGGGGTCGAACACGGTGACGACGAAGCTCTTGGTTTCGGGGGGAAAGCCCGACCACGACAGCTGCGGGGAGATGTCCTGCCCGCCGGGCACCCCGAAGATCCCGCTGGCCTGTTCCGGCTTCAGCGGGCGACCGTCGGTGATGTCCTCGCTGGTGAGATCGAAGGTGGGCAGGTCGGGCAGCGGCGCATACGGGTCGTGGGCCATACCGGTCCTTTCTCTGGGTGCTGGTGTGCTCAGGCGTGCAGCAGGAAGTGTTCCATGACACGGGTGCCGAAGCGCAGCGCGTCGACCGGGACACGCTCGTCCACCCCGTGGAACAGCGCCGCGAAATCCAGTTCCGGGGGCAGCTGCAGCGGGGCGAATCCGAAGCAGCGGATGCCGAGCTTGGCGAAGGCCTTCGCGTCGGTGCCGCCGGAAAGCATGTACGGCACGGTCCGCCCGAGGGGATCGTGGGCCAGGATGGCCGCGTTCATCGCCTCGACGAGGTCCCCGTCGAACGTGGTCTCGTACGAGTCGAGGTCGGTGATCCATTCGCGGGTGACGTCCGGGCCGATCAGCTCGTCGACGGTGCGTTCGAACTCGGCGCGCCGGCCCGGCAGGATGCGGCAGTCGACGACGGCCTGCGCCGTCTGGGGAATGACGTTGGCCTTGTACCCGGCGTCGAGCATGGTCGGGTTGGCGGTGTCGCGCAGGGTGGCGCCGACGATGCGGGCGATGGACCCGAGCTTGGCGAGGGTGCCGTCGAGGTCCGGCGAGGCCGGATCGAAGTCGAGTCCGGTCTCCTCGGCGACGGCGGCGAGGAACTCGGCGACCGAGTCGGTCAGCACGAGCGGGAAGGTGTGCGTGCCGAGGCGGGCGACGGCCTGGGCGAGGACGGTGACGGCGTTGTCCTCGTGCAGGAACGAGCCGTGGCCCGCGCGGCCCTTGGCGGTCAACCGCATCCAGCCCAGGCCCTTCTCGGCGGTCTCGACGAGGTACAGGCGGCGCTCGCCGCCGTCGCGGCGCGGCACCGTCAGGGAGAACCCGCCGACCTCGCCGACGGCTTCGGTGATGCCGTCGAACAGGTCGGGGCGGTGCCGCACGAGCCAGTGGCTGGCGGGGGGGGCGGCGGGC
>NZ_AJFC01000360.1:0-628 GCF_000256505.1 Rhodococcus sp. P14
GGCCTCCTCGTCGGCGAGGAACGCGAAGACCAGGTCGCGTGGCGGCACGATGTTCTCGGCCTTGAAACGGCGGGCGATGGCCAGCATCATCCCGACCATGTCCTTCATGTCGACCGCGCCGCGCCCCCACACGTAGCCGTTCTCCACGGCCCCGGAGAACGGGTGCACGCTCCAGTCCGCCGGTTCGGCGGGCACCACGTCGAGGTGCCCGTGCAGCAGCAGCGCACCCCGGGACGGGTCGGCACCCGGCAGGCGGGCGAACACGTTGCCGCGGCCGGGAGCGCCCGATTCGACGTATTCGGTGGTGTAACCGACCTCCTCGAGCCGCGCCGCCACCCACATCGCGCAGTCCCGTTCCCCGCGGGTGGTGGCCAGGTCTCCGGTGTTGGAGGTGTCGAAGCGGATCAGCTGCGACACCAGGTCGACGACTTCGGCCTCGGCGCGGGATCCGTCGGCCGGCTGGGCGGGATTCGATGTTGTGGACACGGTCCCCTGTCTACCATCGATCTCGGCAAACCCGCAGGTGGGCGGGGCGATTTGGGCGCCGCGACGCGGTGGGTTACTCTTTCACAGCGCCCACGGACGTGGGAGCGCAGCAGGTCCGAGTGGCGGAATGGCAGACGCGCTA
>NZ_AJFC01000361.1:0-16668 GCF_000256505.1 Rhodococcus sp. P14
GCTCGACTACTGGCGCACCGCCCTGGCCGACCTGCCGGAGATCCTGCCGCTGCCCACCGACCGGCCCCGCCCCCCGCACCAGTCGTTCCGCGGCGCCACCGTCCGCTTCGACGTCGAACCCGACCTGCACCGCCGACGCCGCCCACGGCACCACCGTGTTCATGGCCGTGCACGCCGCCCTGGCGGTGCTGCTGGCGCGACTGTCGGGCAGCGACGACATCGCGGTGGGCACTCCCATCGCCGGCCGGGGGCATCGTGCCCTCGACGATCTGGTCGGCATGTTCGTCAACACCCTGGTGCTGCGCACCCCGGTCACCCCGGCCCTGCCGTTCACCGACCACCTCGAACGCACCCGCGAGGTCGATCTCGCCGCCTTCGGCCACGCAGACCTGCCCTTCGAGAAGCTCGTCGACGCTCTCGCCCCCACCCGCGCCACCGACCATGCCCCGCTCGTCCAGGTGGTCCTCGAATTCCAGAACAACGAACGCGCCCACCTGCAGCTGCCGGACCTGACCGTCGACGCCCTCGACGCCGACGCCCCCGTCGCCAAGTTCGACCTGCAGCTGACGATGGGGGAGAACCCGCCCGCCGGTCCCGACCCCGCCGGCATGACCGGCGCCTTCACCTTCGCCACCGACCTGTTCGACGCCGCCACCGTCACCACCTTCGCCGAGCGGTTCGTGCGGCTGCTCACCGCCGTCACCACCGACCCCGCCCGGCCCGTCGGCGACCTCGACCTGCTCGACCCGGCCGAACGACCCGCGCCCGCGCCCCGCCCCGTCCGGCACGCCGAGACCCTCACCGCCGTCTTCGCGCGGTCCGTCGCCGCCGGACCCGACACGGTCGCGATCACCGCCCCCACCGACCCGGCCACCCCGGCGCTGACCTACCGCGAACTCGCCGCGCGGGCCCGCCGCCTGGCCCGGGACCTGATCGCCCACGGCGCCGGACCCGACCGGCTCGTCGCCGTCGCCGTGCCCCGCTCCACCGACCTGATCGTCACCCTGCTCGCCGTCCTCGAGACCGGCGCCGGATACCTGCCCGTCGACGTGTCCTACCCGCCGGAGCGGCTCGCGTTCCTCTTCGACGACGCCCGGCCGGTGTGCATCGTCAGCACCACCGCCGACACCGCCGCCCTGCCCGCCGGGGACACCCCGGTGCTGCTGCTCGACACCCCCGACACCGCCGCCCGGCTCGCCGACCTACCCGACGGCCCGCTCACCGACGCCGACCGGCTCGGAGCGCTGCACCCCGACCACGCCGCCTACGTCATCTACACCTCCGGCTCGACCGGCCGCCCCAAGGGCGTCGTCGTCCCGCACCGCAACGTCGTCACCCTCCTCGCCGAAACCCAGGGCCGGTTCGGGTTCGACGAGCACGACGTGTGGACCATGTTCCACTCCTACGCCTTCGACTTCTCGGTGTGGGAACTGTGGGGCGCCCTCGCCTACGGTGGCCGCCTCGTCGTCGTCGACCACCACACCGCCCGCTCCCCGGAGGCATTCCTCGACCTGCTGCGCCGCGAGCACGTCACCGTGCTCAACCAGACACCGACCGCGTTCTACCAGCTGATCGAGGCCGACCGCGCCGCCGGCGACCACACCCTGTCGCTGCGCTACGTCGTCTTCGGCGGCGAGGCCCTCGACCTCGCCCAGCTCGAACGCTGGTATCGCCGCCACCCGGACACCGCCCCGGCGCTGGTGAACATGTACGGCATCACCGAAACCACCGTGCACGTGACCCTGCAGCCGCTGGACCGGCAGTTCGCCGCGACCGCCTCGGCCAGCGTCATCGGCGACGCCATCCCCGGCCTGACGGTGCACGTCCTCGACCGGCGCCTGCACCCGGTGCCGACGGGCGTGATCGGCGAGATGTACGTCTCCGGGGACCAGGCCGCCCGCGGCTACCTCGGCCGCCCCGACCTGACCGCCGCGCGCTTCGTCGCCGACCCGTTCGCCGGCCCGGGCGCGCGCATGTACCGCACCGGCGACCTCGCCCGCCGCCGCCGCGACGGCCGGCTCGAATACCTCGGCCGCAGCGACTTCCAGGTGCAGCTGCACGGTTTCCGCATCGAGCTGGGGGAGGTGGAGGCGGCGTTGCTGCGCTGCCCGGGCGTCGCCCGCGCCGTCGTCGTGCTCCACCGCGACGAGCGGGCCGCCGACCGCCTCGTCGGATACGTGGTTCCGGAGACCGGCGCGACCGTCGACGTGGCCGCCACACTCGAGCAGGTCGCCGTCGGTCTCGCCGCCTACATGGTCCCGGCCACCCTCGTCGTCCTCGACACCCTGCCGGTCACGGCCACCGGCAAACTCGACCGCAGGGCACTGCCCGACCCCGACTTCGGCGCGCTGGCCACCACGACCCGCGCCCCCGCCGGCCACCTCGAAAGGCAGCTCGTCGAGCTGTTCGCGCAGGTCCTCGGCCTCGACACGGTCGGCGTGGACGACTCGTTCTTCGCGCTCGGCGGGGACAGCATCATGTCCATCCAGCTGGTCTCACGCGCCCGCGCCGACGGCATCGAGCTGAGCCCCCGGGACGTGTTCGAACGCAAGACCCCCGCCTCGCTCGCCGCCGTCGCCACCCTCGGCGACGGCCCCGCCGTCCTCGCGGAGCTGCCCGGCCGCGGCGTCGGCGCCGTCCCCCTGACCCCGATCGTGCGGTGGATGCTCGAACGCGGCGGTAGCATCGACCGCTACTCGCAGGCCGCGCTGTTGCGGCTGCCCGCCGGGTTGGACCGTGCCACCCTGACGGCCACGCTGCAGGCGGTGCTGGACCGGCACGACATCCTCCGCGCCCGCCTCGTCCCCGACGTCGACGACCCCGCCGGCGTCGGCCTGCAGGTCCGCGGCCCCGGCGCGGTCACCGCCGACCCGCTCATCCACCGCGTCCCCGTCACCACCGCCGCCGACACCGACGACTTCTTCGCCCTCGCCGCCGCCGAACTCGACGCCGCCGCCGACCGCCTCGACACCGCCGCCGGAATCCTGCTGCAGGCGGTGTGGTTCGACGCCGCCGCCGGCGCCGGGCGCCTGCTGCTGGTCGTGCACCACCTCGCCGTCGACGGGGTGTCCTGGCGCATCCTCGTCCCCGACCTCGCAACCGCGTGGGCCGCCGCCCGTCACGGCACCGCGATCGAGGACACCCCCGCCGGCACCTCCGTGCGACGCTGGGCGCACGCCCTCGTCGACGCCGCGCACCGCGCCGACAGTGTCGCCGAACTCGACCGCTGGACCGCGATCCTCGACGGGGACGACCCGCTGCTCGGGGACCGTCCGCTCGACCCGGTCGTCGACACCAACGCCACGGTCCGCACCCTGGCCACCGACCTGCCCGCCGACGTCACCGCAGCGCTGCTGACCACGGTGCCCGGCGCGTTCCACGGCACCGTCAACGACGGCCTGCTCACCGCCCTGGCACTGGCGGTCACCGCCTGGCGCCGCGACCGCGGCACCGTCACCGACGACGTCCTGATCGCGCTCGAGGGTCACGGCCGCGAAACCGCCGTCGCCCCCGGCGCGGACCTCTCCCACACCGTCGGGTGGTTCACCACCATTCATCCGGTCCGGTTCGACCTGAGCGATGTCGACCTGCCGGATGCGCTCGACGGCGGCGACGCTGCCGGCGCCGCCGTCAAGGCTGTCAAGGAACAACTCGCCGCCGTCCCCGACCACGGCATCGGGTTCGGCCTGCTGCGCTACCTCAACGCCGACACCGCCGCCCGGTTGCGCACCCGCCCCGCCCCGCAGATCAGCTTCAACTACCTGGGTCGGCTCACCCCGGGCGTCACCGACGCGGACACCCCGTGGCTCCCGGTCGACGCCTTCGACCGGGGCGGCGCGCAGAGCCCGGATATGCCGGCCGCCGCGGTCGTCGACATCAACGCCGTCACCGTGCCCACCACCGACGGGCCCGTGCTGCGCGCCACCTGGTCCTACCCGCAGCACCTGCTCACCGACGCCGACGTCGCCGCCCTCACCGAGCGGTGGGCGGCCGCCGCCGCCGCCCTCGCCCGACACGTCCACCGCCCGCACGCCGGGGGCCTGACCCCGTCCGACGTGCCCCTCGTCGCCCTCGACCAGCCCGCCCTCGACCGCCTCGAACGCCACTACCGCGCGGCCGGGCACGCCGGCGGCCTGGCCACCGTGTGGCCCGTCGCCCCGCTGCAGGCCGGGTTGCTGTTCCACGCCCTGCTCGCCGAGCAGTCCGCCGACGCCTACGTCGTCCAACTCGTCCTCGACCTGCAGGGCACCGTGGACCCGGACCGGCTGCGCCGCGCCGCGCAACTGCTGCTCGACCGCCACCCCAACCTGCGGGCCGCGTTCGCCGACGACGGCTCCGGCGGCTTCGTGCAGGTCGTGCCCGCCCGCGTCGACCTGCCCTGGACGGTGCTCGACCTGACCGGCCTCGACGACCCGGACCGCCAGGCGGCGCGCCTGCTCGACGAGGACCGCCGCACCCGTTTCGACACCGCCGTCGCCCCGCTGCTGCGCGCCACCCTCGTGCGGGTCGCCGCCGACCGGTACCGACTGGCCCTGACCAACCACCACATCCTGCTCGACGGCTGGTCCACTCCGCTGCTGGTCAAGGATCTGCTGCTGCTCTACGCCACCGACGGCGACACCGCGGCCCTCGGCCGCCCGCGCAGCTACGGCGACTACCTGCGGTGGCTGGCCGGGCAGGACACCGACGTCGCCGCGGACGCCTGGGCCCACGCCCTCGCCGGCCTCGACGAACCCACCCTGCTCGCCCCCACCCACCGGCCCGGTCGCACCGCCGCGGTCTCGCAAGATCTCGACCTGGACCTTCCGGGTGGGCTCGCCGCGCGCCTCGACGCCGTCGCCGCCGACCGCGGCGTGACCGTCAACACCGTGGTGCAGACCGCGTGGGCGCTCGTGCTCGGTGCGCTCACCGGCCGCGACGACGTCGTCTTCGGCGCCACCGTCTCCGGCCGGCCCCCGCAGGTCACCGGAATCGAGTCGATGGTGGGGCTGTTCATCAACACCGTCCCGGTCCGGGTCACCGTGCGCCCCGCCGAGACCCTCGGCGCCCTGCTCGACCGGGTACAGGCCGAGCAGGCGGCCCTGCTCGACCACCACCACATCGGACTGAGCACCATCGAACGCCGGGTCGGCGCCGCCGCCGGCTTCGACACCCTCACCGTGTTCGAGTCCTACCCGGTGGACCGGGCCGGTCTGACCGAGGACACCGACATCGCCGGGATGCGGGTGGCCGGGATCAGCGGCCACGACGCCACGCACTACCCGCTGAGCATCGTCGCCCACCCGGCCGGCAGCGGGGACACCGCCACCCTGCACCTGCGGCTGAAGTACCTGCCCGAAGTCTTCGACCGTGCGACCGTCGAGACCGTCGCCCACCGCATCGAGAAGGTCCTGACCGCCCTCGCCGGCGATCTGCACGCCCCGGCCGCGGCCGTCGACGTGCTCGTCGGCGACGAACGCGCCGCCCTGGCCCCGGTCCGTGGTCCCGTCGGCGGCACCACCCACACCCTGCCGGAGCTGTTCGGCGCGACCGCCGCCGCGCACCCGGACGCCGTCGCGATCGTCGACGGCGCCACCCGGTGGACCTACCGCCGCCTCGACGACTGGTCCACCCGCGCCGCACGCGTCCTGACCGACCTCGGCGTGGGCCCGGAAACCTTCGTGGCCCTGGGCATCTCGCGGTCGCTGCATTCGGTGGCCGCGATGTGGGCCGTCACCAAGACCGGTGCCGCGTTCGTGCCCGTCGACCCGAACTATCCCACCGACCGCATCGCCTTCATGCTCGCCGACAGCGGCGCCGCCCTCGGGCTCACCACCGCCGCACACCACGACACCCTGCCCGGCACCGTCCGCTGGCTCACCGTCGACACCGACGACTTCGCCGCCCGGCTCGCCGACACCCCCGCCGGGCCCCTCGGCGACGCCGACCGCCGCGGCCCCCTGCGGCTGGACCACCCCGCCTACCTCATCTACACCTCCGGTTCCACCGGCCGCCCGAAGGGTGTGGTGACCACCCACCGCAGCCTCGAGAACTTCGCCCTCGACCAGCGGGAGCGGTTCGGGGCCGGACCCGACGCCACCGTCATGCACTTCTCCTCCCCGAGCTTCGACGCCTCGATCTTCGAGTACCTGCTCGCGTTCGGTTCCGGCGCCGCCCTCGCGGTCGTACCGCCCACCGTGTACGGCGGTGAGGAACTCGCCCGCGTCCTGCGCGAGCACGGCGTCACCCACGGCTTCATCACCCCCGCCGCCCTCGCCTCCCTGCCCGCCGCCGACCTCGACGCCTTCGCCGACCTCGCCGTCGGCGGTGAGGCCTGGCCGGCCGAACTACGCGACACCTGGGCACCCGGCCGGCGCCTGGTCAACGCCTACGGCCCCACCGAGACCACGATCATGGCCGCGATCAGCGCCCCGATGACCGCCGCCGGCCCCATCACCCTCGGGGGACCGCTGCGCGGTGTCCGCGCCGTCGTCCTCGACGCCGCCCTGCGCCCCGTGCCCGCCGGCGTCGCCGGCGAGCTGTACCTCGGCGGCCTCGGCCTGGCCCGCGGCTACCACGCCCGCCCCCACCTGACCGCCGCCCGGTTCGTCGCCGACCCGTTCGGGACGCCGGGGGAGCGGCTGTACCGCACCGGCGACGTGGTGCGCTGGACCGACGCCCTCGAACTGGAATACGTGGGCCGCACCGACTTCCAGGTCAAGGTCCGCGGGTTCCGCATCGAACTCGGCGAGATCGACGCCGCGTTGTGCAGCCACCCGGACGTCGCGTTCGCCGCGACCCTCGGCCACACCGCGCCCTCCGGGGAGACGGTGCTCGTCGCCTACGTGCTGCCCACCCCCGGCCACGAAATCGGCACCGACATCCTGCGCGCGCACGTCGGCGACCGGCTGCCCGCGCACATGGTGCCCGCCGCGGTCGTCGTCCTCGACGAGATCCCGCTCACCCCGGTCGGCAAACTCGACCGCCGCGCCCTGCCCGCACCGGACCTGTCCGGCGGCAGCGGGGACTACATCCCACCGGCCGACGAACTCGAAACCGCCGTCGCCGGGGTGTTCGCCGACGTCCTCGGCCTCGACCGGGTCTCGGTGACCGACAACTTCTTCGACATCGGCGGCAACTCCCTCGTCGCAACCCGCGCCGCGTCGCGTCTCGGCGCCGCCCTCGGCGTCGACCTCGGGGTACGGGCCCTGTTCGAAGCCCCGACCGTCCGCGCCCTCGCGGCCCGGCTCGCCGCGACCCCGGGCACCGAACCGGCCACCGGTGCCGGACCGGTCCGCCGCCCCCGCCCGGACCGCATCCCCCTGTCCCCGGCCCAGCAACGGATGTGGTTCGTCAACCAGTTCGACACCAGCTCCCCGGCCTACAACATTCCGCTCGCGATCCGGCTGACCGGTCATCTGTCCGTCGCCGCGCTCGACACCGCCGTCCGCGACGTCCTGGCCCGGCACGAGAGCCTGCGCACCGTCTACCCGGCCGGCCCCGACGGGCCCGTGCAGCGGATCCTCGACGCCGACGACGTCGGTCTCACCGTCGACGTCGTGCCCGCCACCGAGGACACCGTCCTCGCCGCCGCCGCGGAGTTCGCCGCCACCGGATTCGACGTCACCGTCGACGTGCCGCTGCGGGCGCGGGTGTATGCGCTCGGCCGCGACGAGCACCTCGCCGTCCTCGTCGTCCACCACATCGCCGGGGACGGCTTCTCCACCGGGCCCCTCGCCCGCGACCTGATGACCGCCTACCGCTCACGCACCCGCGGCGACGCCCCCGCCTGGGCGCCACTGGACGTGCAGTACGCCGACTACACCCTCTGGCAGGTCGGCCGCCTCGGCGACGCCGCCGTCCCCGGCTCCCTCGCCGCCACCCAGCTCGACTACTGGCGCACCGCCCTGGCCGGCCTGCCCGAAGTCCTCGCCCTGCCCACCGACCGGCCGCGGCCCGCACAGCAGTCCTTCCGCGGCGACGTCGTCCGCTTCCCGATCGACGCCGCCCTGCACGAACGCCTCACCCGCCTCGCCGCCGCCCGCGGCACGACCGTGTTCATGGCCGTGCACGCGGTGCTGGCGGTGCTGCTGGCGCGGTTGTCGGGCAGCGACGACATCGCGGTGGGCACTCCCATCGCCGGCCGGGGGCATCGTGCCCTCGACGATCTGGTCGGCATGTTCGTCAACACCCTGGTGCTGCGCACCCACGTTCCCGGACAGCGCACCTACGCCGATCTGCTCACCGCCGTCACCACCACCGACCTCGACGCCTTCGCCCACGCCGACGTCCCCTTCGAACAGGTCGTCGAAGCCGTCGACCCGGCCCGTTCCACGGCCCACGCGCCGCTGTTCCAGGTCTCGCTCGAATTCCAGAACACCGCACGTCCCCGCCTCGAACTGCCGCACCTGACCGTCAGTGGCGTGCCGCTCGACCCGACGGTCGCCAACTTCGACCTCGAACTGCTCCTCGGCGAGAACCACGACGACACCGGCGCCCCCGCCGGCTTCGACGCCGCCCTCGTCTACGCCACCGACCTGTTCGACGCCGACACGGTCACCGCCTTCGCGGACCGGTTCGTCCGCCTGCTCGACGCCGTCACCGCCGCCCCCGACACCCCCGTCGGCGACATCGACCTCGTCACCGACGAGGAGCGTCGTGCCCTGGTCCCCGCCCACGGCCCGCACACCCTCGGCACCCGGGTGTGGCCGCAGATCCTCGCCGACGCCGTCGCCGTCGACCCGGACGCCCTCGCCGTCGTCGACGGGCCCCGCCGCGCCACCTACCGCGAACTCGACGCCCACTCGAGCCGCCTCGCCCGGATGCTCGTCGACTACGGTGTCGGCCCCGAGACGGTCGTCGCCCTCGGTCTGCCCCGCAGCCTCGACTCCGTGACCGCCCTGTGGGCCGTGACCAAGACCGGCGCCGCGTTCGTGCCCGTCGACCCGAGCTACCCGCGTGAACGCATCGAGTACATGCTCACCGACAGCGGTGCCGCCCTCGGCCTCACCGTCACCGCCCATCGCGACGGGCTGCCCGCCACCGTGCCGTGGTTCGCGCTGGACTCCGCCACCACCGTCGCCGAACTCGCGCCGTACGCACCCGAGCCCCCGACCGACGCCGAGCGCACCGCGACCCTCGAACCCGACCATCCCGCCTACCTGATCTACACCTCCGGGTCGACCGGCCGCCCCAAGGGCGTCGTGCTCACCCACCGCGGCCTGTCCGACCTCGCCGTCGAGGAACACCTGCACCTCGACGTCCGGCCCGGCAGCCGCGTCTCGCACCTGGCCTCGCCGAGCTTCGACGCCTCGGTGTTCGAACAGATGATGGCCCTCTCGGCCGGTGCCACCCTCGTGATCGTGCCCCCGGCCGTGTACGGCGGCGACGAACTCGCCGAGGTCCTGCACGCCGAACAGGTCACGCACGCGTTCATCACCCCGACCGCGCTGGCCTCCCTCGACCCGGACACCGTCGACAGCGTGGGGGTTCTCCTCGTCGCCGGTGAGGCCTGCCCTCCCGAACTCGTCGCCCGGTGGGCCCCCGGCCGCCGCCTGGTCGACGCCTACGGCCCCACCGAGGCGACCATCATGACCTCCATCAGCGATCCTTTGGCGCCGGGGGAACCCGTCACCATCGGCCGGCCCACCCGCGCCTTCCACGCCGTCGTCCTCGACGCCCGGCTGCGACCGGTGCCCGTCGGGGTCGCCGGTGAGTTGTACGTCGCGGGACCGGGCCTCGCGCGGGGCTACCACGCCCGCCCCGACCTGACCGCCGCGCGGTTCGTCGCCGACCCGTTCGGGGCGCCGGGGGAGCGGCTGTACCGCACCGGCGACGTGGTGCGCTGGACCAAGGACCACAGCCTCGAATACGTCGGTCGCTCCGATTTCCAGGTCAAGGTCCGCGGGTTCCGCATCGAACTCGCCGAGATCGACGCCGCGCTCACCGGGCACCGGGACGTGGTGTTCGCGCACACCGTCGGCCGCACCGCCCCGTCCGGGGAGACCGTCCTCGCCTCGTACGTCCTGCCGGCCCCCGGCAGCGCCCCCGATCCCGCCGACATAAAAGCATTTGCGGCGCAACAACTTCCGGGCCACATGGTGCCGACCGCCGTGGTCGTGCTCGACAGGATCCCGCTCACGCCGGCCGGCAAACTGGACCGGCGGGCCCTCCCGGAGCCGGACTTCGCCGCGCTCGGCGGCACCTACCGCGCCCCGGCCACGGAACTCGAACACACCGTGGTGGGGGTATTCGTCGACTATCTCGGCCTGGACCGGGTCTCGGTCGACGACAACTTCTTCGACCTCGGCGGCACCTCGCTGCTCGCCACCCGGATGCTGCCGGCACTCGGTGAGCGCCTCGGGCGGCCCGTCCCGCTGCACTCGATCTTCACGCATCCGACCCCCGCCGGCCTCGCCGCCCACCTCGGGGGCCCGCAGGAACGCACCGGCATCGACGAGGCCCTGCAGGTGCTCGTCCCCCTGCGCGACGGCACCGGCGCACCGCTGTTCTGCGTCCACCCGGCCGCCGGGTTGTCGTGGGCCTACGCGCCGCTCGCCCAGCGCATCGGCGGCGACCGCCCCGTCTACGGGCTCCAGTTGCCCACTCTCAGTGGTGGTCCCGCCCCGGAGTCGGTCACCGCGCTGGCCCGGCGGTACGTCGAGGAGATCCGCCGTATCCAGCCGCACGGCCCCTATCACCTGCTCGGCTGGTCGCTCGGCGGCGTCGTCGCCCACGCCGTCGCCGTGGAACTGCGCCGGGGAGGGGAGCGGGTGGACACCCTCGCCCTGCTCGACAGTCACCTCAGCGTCCGGGGCGCCGGCTCGGTCGGGATCCGCGACATGCTCCGCGATCTGGGTGTGCCGTTCGACGCCGAACAGGAACCGACCTACGAGCAGGCGTCGGAGCTGCTCGATGCGGCGCTGGGCGGCGACACCGGTCTGACCGCCGCGCACCTCGAGCGGATCCACCGGGGCTCGGCCGCCGCGTTGCGGGCCGCCCGCCGGCACGCGCCCGCCACCTTCGACGGGGACGTGCTGTTCTTCACCGCCGTCCGGTCCGCCGCTCCGGTCGCGGCGGTCGCGGCCTGGCACAACGTGGTGTCGGGGGAGATCCACCAGTACCGGATCGACTGCGATCACCACGAGATGGTGTCCCCGCACGCGGTCGAGGCGATCGTGCAGGTCCTGTCGGCGCGACTGGCGGACCCGGCGGTCACTGGCGCGGGCCCACGGAACTGAAATCGCCGTCCGGACAGCATCTTCCGTATCCCCGCGGACGATCACGGACAAGGCGAGGTCCCGCAGCGAAGGGGAGACCCCGGCGATCGACGGACGTGTCGCGGCGGTGCCCCGAGATCGGCGCCCGCTCACCGTCCGAGGCGCCCGATCACCGTCCCAGCGGGCTGTAGAAGACCAACCCGTTGCCCTTGTTGTCGTAGACCACGGCGCGGCGCTCGTGCGCGTCGTCGTACGGGCCCTGCACGATGCCGCCGCCGGCTTCTTCGATGGCCTTCGCGGCGGCATCGACGTCGGCGGTCTTGATGCCGACGACCACCTGGCCGTGGATCGGATGGTCGACTGCGGTCGCGAGCGCGAGGGTGACCCCGCCCCCGTCGAGGGCAGCGAAATGGGCGCCGTCCCGGAACTTCAACGCCATGCCCAGGGTCTCGTTGTAGAACCTGATGGACTCGTCGAGATCGTCGGTCGACAGCACGATCATCTTCACTTCATGGCTGCTCACGGATGCCTCCTTCGGCGAATGTCCCGAAAGCCTAACGTGATCGACACCGTGACATCGAGAGTCGATCGTCCCGTCGAACACCGGTCGACATGCCCGACCACTTTACGTCACTGTGACGAATAAGCCCGGGAGAAAACCCGGGCGAGGGGAGAGGATAGAGCCCGCATTACGGACCCGGTCGACCGGCCCGCGCGACGCCGACCCGGTCGGGCGATTCCGAAGCGTGCCGCCAACGGTCGCGAACGGGTGACCGCACCACCGCGGGTCGAACATCGGCGCGCTGGAGCACGAGAGGTCGGAGACTCGATCCGAAAATCGTCACTGTGACGAATTAGGTCCCGGCTGGGCCGGGCCGTGGAGGGGCGAGGCGGGTAGTACCGGAGCGCGAGCGAGGCCGCGTGGAGATCCGTGGAAGGCGGCCGGCGTCCGGTCCCGTCGGGTGCCCGCAGCCGCACGGTCCGGTGGCGAACCGCCGGCAGGAACGCCGGGCGGCGAGCGCCGCGGTTGCGGAAGCCGAGCGCCGGCAGTGCGGACACGCGTTGCCGGAAGCCTCGACACCCGACCGGGCCGCGCGCGGACAAACGGCTGGTCAACACCGCATCCCGAATTGCCGATAATGCACATTATGTCAAGTAGTGTGCCGGAAGCCTCCCCGCGGGAAGGTGGACCCCGGGTGCTCGAACCGATGCAGGCGCTCGAACCGGTGGATGTGCTCGAACCGGGCGCGCACCGGAGTGCCCCCGGCGGACGCGTCCGGCCTCGCCGCACCGTCGGCCGGCGGCGCGGCGTCCGGCCGGTCGCCCGCGTCGTCTCGTCGATCGACCGGATCGCCGCTTCGCACCGGCGGTCGTCCGGCGTGTCGGTCGGCACCGCGCGACCCGTCGGCGCCGTCCTGCGTGGGCCGGACGAGGCCCTCTCCCCGTCGAGCACTCCCGTGCGGACCCACTCACCTATTGCTGATAACAATACTGATGGATAATCACCGTTATCCATCACACGCCCACGGCGCGCGAGCATGCGCGCATTCCCGGCACGACGCCGCCTCCAACGCCGGGCCTCAGCACGCCCCGATTCGTTCCCCGCCCCCGGCCCCCGGACCGCCGCGCCCACGCCGCCCGCGATGTCCCGGCGGGGGCCGTCGCACACCACCACCACCACCACCACCTCCCCCTCGACGGGTGGATCGGCGACGTCGCCGGCCCGCTCCCCTCGTCGTACAGTCGGTTCGACGAACGGCAGGTCCGTGGGGCCGGCCCCGGATTCGGGAGGAACGGCGATGCCGCCGAACGTGTGGTTGACCCCGGGCGAGCTGTCGTCCCGGTCGGGGGTGGCGGTGTCCGCGCTGCACTACTACGAGGCCCGCGGCCTGATCGAGAGCAGACGCACCTCGGGGAACCGGCGCACCTACCGGCGCGACACGCTCCGTCGCCTGGCCTTCATCCGGGTCGCGCAGGGCGTGGGGGTCTCCCTCGACGAGATCCGGGAGGCGCTCGATTCGCTGCCGGACAGCCGGGTGCCCACCGCGGCGGACTGGGCGCGGTTGTCGCGGCAGTGGCACGACCGGCTCACCGAGCGGATCGAGGCCCTCACCGCCCTGCGGGACAGTTTCACCGAGTGCATCGGGTGCGGTTGCCTGAGCCTGGCGTCGTGCCCGTTGGCCAACCCCGGCGATGTGCTGGGCGCCCGGGGCCCGGGACCCCAGCGCCTGGGCGGGGCCGGGTCACACCGGTAGGCCGTGGCCGCCCGCCGGGTCGCACCGTTCCCGTCGGCCCCGGATGTCACACTGGTATCGCACAGGTGTACGACCGGGATGCGGGGAGGGTCATGACGGGCCGGGTGGATCCGGGGTTGCTGGACTGGGTGGCCGCGTACCTCGAGACGCTGCAGACGGCGAAGCGGTCCGCGCACACGATCAAGGCGTACCGGCTGGATCTGCAGGCGGTGTGCGGGGAACTCGCCGTCCGCCTCTCGGTCGCCCCGGACGAGCTGTGCGTGCAGGACATCACGATCCGGGCGATGCGTTCGGCGTTCGCCGCCTTCGCGCGGGAGCGGCAGCCGGCGTCGGTGCGGCGGGCCTGGTCGGTGTGGAACAGTTTCTGCAACTTCCTGGTCTCCGAAGGCGTGTCGGAGGGCAACCCGATGGCGTCGATCGCCCAGCCGAAGCGCCCCCAGCACACCCCGAAGTCGTTCACGCCCACGGCGATCGGGCAACTCGTGGACACCCTCACCGTCGAGGCGCAGCGCCCGGCCGCCTCGGGCCGGGAGTGGCCGCAGCGCGACCTGGCGCTGATCGCGACCTTGCTGCTGACCGGTATCCGTTCGGAGGAGCTGATCCGCCTCGACCTCGGCAGCGTGCTCGGCGGCACCCGTGCCCCCGTGCTGCGAGTGATGGGCAAGGGCACCGTGGAGCGGCAGATCCCGCTCGAGCAGAGCTGGACCGCGATCGTCTCGGCGTATCTCGAGGAGCGCTACACCCGGTTCCCGCCGACGCATCGGCCCCGGCGCGGCGACGACGAGACACTCGCGGTGTGGGAGCGCTATCCCCCGGCCGATCCGCTGTTCGTCGGCGCCGACGGCCGGCGTATCACGCGCGGCACCCTGCAGTACCGGGTGCGGCGGATGTACCGGATGGCGGGCATCGAGAGCGAGCGCAAGCGCGGCGCCCTCGCCCACGCGCTGCGGCACACCTTCGCCACCAGCCTGGCCGACGGCGGGGCGACGATGGTGGAGCTGCAGCAGTTGCTCGGCCACCGGTCACTGCAGACCGTGCAGATCTACACCTCGGCGACGGACGACGCGGTCCGGCACGCCGCCCGGCACAACCCGGTCTACGGGCTGCTGGACCGGCGCGAGTGACGTCGGGGCGGCGCGGTCACGGGACGCGTAAGCCTGTGGCGAGTGGGTATAGCTGACAGACTGGGGGCGGCGCGGGAGCCCCGCTGCTCCTCCGCCACCGATTGCCCGGTCGACCCGAGACATCGAGGAGCACGGAATGAGCATCCAGTCGGTTGAGCCACGTCGTCATCATGTGGTGGTGATCGGATCCGGATTCGGGGGTCTGTTCGCTACCAAGGCCCTCGCACGTGCCGACGTGGACGTCACCGTCGTCGCTCGGACCACCCATCACCTCTTCCAGCCGCTGCTGTACCAGGTGGCGACGGGCATCCTGTCGGTGGGTGACATCGCGCCGCCGACCCGGCTGGTGCTGCGCAAGCAGAAGAACGCCCAGGTACTGCTCGGCGACGTCGAGTCGATCGATCTGACGCGGCAGACCGTGACGTCCCGATTCCTCGAGCGGGAGACGGTCACGCCGTTCGACAGTCTGATCGTGGCCGCCGGGGCGGGCCAGTCGTATTTCGGCAACGACCACTTCGCCGAGTTCGCGCCCGGCATGAAGACGATCGACGACGCGCTCGAGTTGCGGGGCCGGATCCTGGGGGCGTTCGAGCAGGCGGAGCTGGCCGAGGACCCGGCCGAGCAGCGCCGGTTGCTGACGTTCGTGGTGGTCGGGGCGGGACCGACCGGGGTGGAACTCGCGGGACAGATCGCCGAGTTGTCCCATCACACGCTCCGGGGCGCGTTCCGCAACATCGATCCGGCGGCCGCCCGGGTGGTGCTGCTCGACGGGGCACCGGACGTGTTGCCGGTGTACGGGGGCAAGCTCAGCGCCAAGGCCCGCCAGACCCTCGAGAAGCTGGGGGTGGAGATCCAGCTCAACGCGATGGTCACCGACGTGGATGCGACGGGCCTGACGGTCAAGGACAAGGACGGCACCGAGCGCCGGATCGAATCGCAGTGCAAGGTGTGGTCGGCGGGCGTGTCGGCGAGTCCGCTGGGCCGCCGGCTCGCGGAGCAGTCCGGCGCCGAGATCGACCGGGCGGGCCGGGTCCTGGTGAATCCGGACCTGTCGCTGCCCGGTCATCCGAATGTGTTCGTCATCGGCGACATGATGTCGTTGGACAAGCTGCCGGGCCTGGCGCAGGTGGCGATGCAGGGCGGCAAGTACGCGGCGCGGCAGATCGTGGCGGGCCTGTCCGGTCACGATCCGGCCGAACGCAAGCCATTCAAGTATTTCGACAAGGGGTCGATGGCCACGATCAGCCGGTTCAGCGCGGTCGCGAAGGTCGGCAAGCTCGAGATCAGCGGGTTCGTCGGCTGGGTGGCCTGGCTGGGGATCCACCTGCTGTACCTGGTGGGCTTCTCGAGCAAGCTGTCGACCCTGCTGTCGTGGGCGACGACGTTCCTGACCCGGGGCCGCAACGAGATGGCCTCGACGGAGCAGCAGGTGTTTGCCCGCAACGCGATCGACCGGCTGCAGCGGCGTACCGAGGAGGCCGAGCGCGGCAGCGCCGGGCGACGCGCCGCGGGCTGAGCGGCGGGCGCCGGGGGCTCGAGGCCCGCGGCGCCGGTCAGTTGCCCAGGGCGTCGGGATCGAGGATGTTGGCCAGGCGCACCTGCCCGTGGGCGACGGTGCGGTGCTGCTCGTCGGTGATCGCGACCTGCCACAGCTGCTGGCTGCGTCCGCGCTGGATGGGGGTGGCGGTGGCGGTGAGCACCCCGTCGCGGGTGGCGCGGATGAAGTCGGTGTTGTTGTTGACGCCGACCACCTTGCCGCGGTCGCCGAGCCAGATGCTGCCGGCGAAGCTGGCGACGGATTCGACGACGGCGCAGTAGACGCCGCCGTGGACGATGCCGAACGGCTGGTGCTGGTTCGGGGTGACGGTCCAGTGGGCGCGGACCCGGTCGGGGCTCAGTTCGGTGAACTCGAGGCCGAGGACGGACCCGAAGCCGTCGTTGTGCTGGGCGGTGACGGCCGCGGGGTCGGAGAGTTGTTCCTGGGTGGGCAGATCGGTCATGTGTCACTCCGTCCGGGTCGTGCCAGCTCCCTGGCGCGGGCCCGGCGCCGGTCGCCGGGTCTGGAAGGGATGCTAGGACATCGCGGGGGGG